>JAAXHV010000111.1:3088-15590 GCA_012270695.1 Gammaproteobacteria bacterium
ACCTTTTCCCGCTTTTCCTCGACAATCGGCGTTCCCTCCGCGTCGAGCTCCACAAATTCATCCTTGTCCCCACCCTCGCCCAGGTGCGCAACGGAATCCCTGCCCGTTATGATGGCGTCCGCCACAGCTTTTGTGTACAACCTGATAGACCGTATGGCATCATCATTCCCCGGTATGACGTAATCGACGCCAACGGGACTGTTGTTGCTGTCTACTATGCCGATAACAGGTATCTTGAGTTTAACCGCTTCACTGACGGCGATATCCTCGTAGCCTACGTCAATCACAAACAACGCGTCAGGCCAGCCGTTCATGTCTTTTATACCCGACAGGTTGCGTTCCAGTTTTTCCAGCTCCCTTTCAAAATGCAGTATTTCTTTTTTGCTCATGCGTTCCATGCTGCCGTCGTTTTTCATGTCCTCCAGTTCCTTCAGGCGGTTGATTGACTGTTTCACCGTTTTGTAGTTGGTCAGCAAGCCACCTAACCAGCGCAGGTTGATGTAAGGCATATCGCAGCGCTGCGCTTCTTCCCTGATGATCTGTTGCGCGGCGCGTTTCGTCCCCACGAACAGGATCGTCCCTTTGTTTGCCGACAACCTACTGACAAAATTCAGGGCTTCCTGGAGCATTACCTTGGTCTTCTCCAGGTCGATAATATGTATTTTATTACGGTGGCCAAACAGGTAAGCGGCCATCTTGGGATCCCAATAACGCGTCTGGTGACCAAAATGTACACCCGCCTCCAGCATTTCTCGCATGCTGATTTCAGACATGATCATACTCCTCACAGGGTTAAGCTTCCGCACATCCCGCATTGCACCCGGCCATTTACGGGAGAAGTGACCGGGACCCTGAAATGCGTTATGCAATGTGCGTGTGTTTCAACAACAGTTCTCGCCATGACAGGATATCTGGAATATCGCCCCAGATATCCGGTACTTGTCATAACAGCAGGCGCTTTATAACATAGAAGCCACAGAGCAACAAATATTTCTATTATATTGTAATGACGATTTCGCTAAAAAGCGCAGACGAGATAGAGAAAATGCGTATCGCCGGCGGCCTGGCCTCCTCAGTCCTGACCATGGTAGAACCCCATGTCAGGGCAGGCGTCAGTACAGACCAACTCGACCGGATCTGCCATGAATACATCATCGAAGAACTGGATGCAGTTCCTGCGCCGTTAAATTACCGTGGTTTCCCCAGGTCTATCTGTACTTCGATCAACCACGTTGTCTGCCATGGCATACCCGGAAATAAACGCCTGAGAAACGGCGATATCATCAACATAGACATCACCGTGATAAAAGATGAATTTCACGGCGACACCAGCAAGATGTTCTGTGTCGGTAAACCGTCAGTACGTGCCCGGCGCCTGGTTGACACGACTTATGAGTGCCTGGTGTTGGGGATCAATATGGTCAAACCCGGGACGCGTTTGGGTGATATAGGCCACGCTATTCAGTCCTACGCCGAAGCCAGGCAGTTCTCAGTCGTGCAGGAATACTGCGGCCATGGCATCGGCAGGCAGTTCCACGAGGACCCACAGGTTCTGCATTACGGCATACCTGGCACAGGACTGGTGCTGGAGGCAGGCATGACCTTTACCATAGAACCCATGATTAACGCCGGCAAGCGTCATGTCAAACTACTGCCCGACAACTGGACCGTGGTAACTAAAGACCATTCCCTTTCCGCACAGTGGGAACATACCATACTGGTCACCAGCGACGGCTTTGAGGTATTGACCCGGCGTCCCGAAGAGACGTTTTCTCTGGGGCCCTAGTGCCGTGTCTGGTGAAAGATATGACTGTTGAAGAGTCGTTGCTGTTCGATAAAACAAGCCTGGCGGGAGACCCTCCTGAGGTAAACGGCTTTAAACACGCCCTTGGCCGGGGCGATCGCTACCTGACCAGCCAGTTTGAAGCCGGCACCGCGATCCGTGAGATCATTTATAAGCGCGCCTGGCTAATCGACCAGTTACTCAGCAGCGCCTGGGACTACTATATGGACAGTGAGGCAACGGCGTTGGTTGCGGTGGGCGGTTACGGCCGCGGGGATTTATTGCCGGCATCCGACGTGGACCTGATGCTGCTCATCAAACCGCGCAGAAAAAAATACCTGAAATCCAATATTGAAGCCTTTCTTGCCTTTCTCTGGGATATGGGCCTGGACGTGGGGCACAGCGTCAGAACAGTCAAGGACTGTGTGCAGGAAGCGAAGTCGGATATAACGGTGGCCACAAACCTCATGGAAGCCAGGCTGATTATCGGTAATGCGGCTTTGTTCGAAACCATGAGCAAAATGACCGGACCGAAAAAAATATGGCCTTCCAGAAAATTCTTTGCGGCAAAATGGGAGGAACAGGCGACGCGCCACCGTAAATACCACAACAGCGAAAACAACCTGGAACCTAATGTCAAGGAAGGTCCGGGCGGACTGCGTGATATCCAGGTGATCGGCTGGGTTGCAAAAAGACATTTTGGCGCGGAGCGGCTCAGGGACCTGGTCAAACATGATTTCCTGTCCCAGGGAGAATACGACAGTCTCAACAGGGGACACAACTTTTTATGGCGCGTGCGTTATGCGCTGCACATTATTTCCGGCAGAAGAGAAGACCGGCTGTTATTCGATCACCAGAAACATGTCGCCGCCAAGTTTGGCTTCAGCACCGATGGCAACTCCGGCGTTGAGCAATTCATGAAGCTCTATTACCAGACGGTGAAGGAGATCAGCCGCCTGAATGAAATGCTGCTGCAGCATTTCCAGGAAGAGATTATTTACGCACGCAGGCGGGAAACGATCCGGCCACTGAACAACCGCTTTCGCATAAGAAATGATTTTATCGAAGTAAAGAATCGGCAGGTCTTTAAAAAATACCCCATTGCCCTGCTTGAGATTTTCCTGTTGCTGCAACAGAACCAGAGTATAAAAGGGGTCAGGGCCAGCACGGTCAGACTGATCAGGGAATCATTAAACCTGATTGACGACGGCTTCAGGGCAGACATAAAAAGCCAGAGCCTGTTTCTGGAAATCATCCGCCAACCGCATCGGGTAGGACATGAATTAAGACGCATGCACAAGTACGGAGTGCTGGGAGCCTACATGCCCGAATTCGCCAAGATCGAAGGGCTGATGCAATTTGATTTATTCCATATCTACACGGTTGATGAGCATATCCTGTTTGTAATCAGGAATATGCGGCGCTTTGGCCTGGCAGAATACAGGGAACAATATCCGTTATGCTGGCAGGTCCTGGAACAAATACCCAAACAGGAACTGCTTTATTTCGCCGGTATGTTCCACGATATGGCAAAGGGAAGACACGGCGATCATTCCAGCCTGGGTTCCAGGGACGCGCTGGAATTCTGCAAAAGACATCACCTGAGCGAATACGATGCGCAACTGGTCGCGTGGCTGGTGGAACATCACCTGCTGATGTCAAAAACGGCACAGAGAGAAGATATCGAAGACCCGGAAGTGATCAATGGTTTCGCCAAAAAAGTGGGGGACAGGATTCATCTGAATTACCTGTACCTGTTGACGGTTGCTGACATCAACGGCACCAACCCGCAGCTTTGGAACAGTTGGAAAGACGCCCTGATCGCCGACCTGTATAACAAAACGCTGTCGGCCCTGCGGCGCGGCCTGGAAAATCCGATAAATAAAAAAGAGCTCATAGCAGACCGGAAAACCCGTTCCATGGCGATCATCAACAACGGAAGCCAGGCTGACGCAGACACCGAAGCGATATGGTCATACCTCAGTGAAGATTATTTCCTGCGCTATTCAGCCACGGAAATTGCCTGGCACACGCGGGCCCTCATGAAATACAGCGCTGAGCGGCTACCCATGATCCTGCTTCGGGAGGAGACTGAGCGCGGGGCAACCGCACTGTTCATTTACATGCACGACCATGACAATATATTTTCGCGTGTCAGCCGCACCCTGGACCTGCTGGACCTGAATGTCGTGGACGCCCGCATCATGAACTCCAATCACGGTTATACACTGGATACTTTCAGTGTCCTGGAAAAATCCGGGACAACCGTGAAAGGACGTGAGCGTAAAAAGGAAATCACCAGCGCCCTGAAACAAAACCTGCTGTCACTGGATAAACCGATAAGACACGCGGACCGGCTAAGGCCAAGAAGGTTGCAGCATTTTTCCATACCCACCCGCGTCAACTTCAGCATCGACGAAAAAAACAAGCGCAATATCATGGAGGTCAGCGCCATGGACAGGCCGGGGTTTCTCTCATCGGTCGGAACGGCGCTGGAGCATTGCAGAACGCGCCTGCAAGCAGCGAAAATCGCCACTTACGGTGAGCGGGTTGAAGACATCTTCTTTATTACCGACAGGAATAACCGGGTTATCACCGACGCCGTCAAGCTGAAATGCCTGACTGATACGATTACGATGTCGCTGAGTATGAATTAATCCACAGGTTGCCCGGAATCTATGGATAATAACCTGAACGCAAACATCCAGCCGCCCAGGTCAGAAACCGAGCTGCTTGCCCGTTGTCGCGCGCTGGCCGGAAAGTCTCTCGGCCAGGTGGCCACTGAGCTGAATATCAGCGTCCCTGCGTCCCGGACCAGGGCCAAGGGCTGGGCCGGCCAACTCATCGAGCACTACCTGGGAGCCACTGCGGCCTCACAGCCGGAACCGGACTTCCAGACCCTTGGCATAGAATTAAAAACCATACCCGTAAACCGACGCGGCCGGGCTAAGGAATCGACTTTCGTATGTGTGGCGCCGATGCAGCCCTCATCCGGCCTGCGCTGGTCCGATTCCACCGTCAAACACAAACTGGACCGGGTCCTCTGGGTTCCGATAGAAGCCGACCCCGACATACTCCCGGCCAACAGCAGGGTGGGAAACGCCTTTTTATGGAGCCCATCGCCCGAACAGAACCGGACCCTTGAACAGGATTGGCATGAGTTGATTGAAATGATGTGTTTCGGCGAATTTGACAAAGTCAGCGCAAAACACGGGGAATATCTGCAGGTAAGGCCCAAGGCGGCCAACTCGGCCAGCCTGGTGCGGACAACACTGGTCAACGGTGAAACCGGGTTGACCCTGCCCAGGGGATTTTACCTGCGTACCCGCTTTACCAACATGCTGCTTGCCGAGCATATTAAATGACGGTGCTCGCAGCGCAGGAAGCCATAGATGGATTAACCGCTTCCGAACCGAAGCGGAGATTCTGCGTCGCGCCGATGATGTCCCACACGGACAGACATTTTCGCTACTTCCTGCGCCTGCTCTCCAGACATTCCATGCTGTACACGGAGATGCTGACAACCGGCGCCCTGCTGCACGGAGACACGGACAGGTATGTCAGGTACCATGCTGCGGAACACCCTGTCGGTATGCAGTTAGGCGGCAGTGACCCCGGCGAATTGGCCAGTTGTGCAAAAATTGCCGCGGATTACGGTTACGACGAGATCAACCTGAACGCTGGTTGCCCCAGCAAACGGGTCAAATCCGGACATTTCGGCGCCTGCCTCATGGCTGAGCCAGGGCTGGTCGCCGAATGTGTTGCGGCTATGGCAGCGGCGAGCGGCTTACCGATTACGGTCAAAACGCGTATCGGTATTGATGATTATGACAGTTATGAACACCTGGGCCGGTTTATTTCGACTGTAGCCCAGGCCGGTTGCAGCACGTTTATCATCCACGCCCGCAAGGCCTGGCTGCAAGGACTGAGTCCGCGGCAAAACCGGTCGGTCCCGCCTCTGCAATACGACCTGGTTTACCGGCTGAAACAGGATTTCCCAGGTCTGGAAATCATCATTAACGGTGGCATCACCAGCCTGGCTGAAGTGCGCAACCACCTGCTCCACGTTGATGGAGTCATGCTCGGCAGGGCCGTCTGCAATAATCCCTACATGCTGATCGGGGTAGACAAAAACCTCTTCGGCGTGAACAATATGCCAGGCACCCGGAAACAGATACTGCAAAATTACATGCGTTACATGGAAGCGGAAATGGCTAACGGTGAACATTTGTATGCCATGTCCCGGCATATACTGGGTTTATTTCATGGGCAGCACGGCGCCCGTGCGTACCGGCGGCATTTGACGGCAAACGGTCATAAATCAAACGCCGGAGTAGAAATCGTCGATGAGGCGCTGGCTTTGACGGGGAATAAGTATCAGAATGCGGGGAACAAATAACCAGGAAGCATAATTCCAAGGGGTACATCAGAGACCTTGTCTTTTCGAGAATTTACATGAAGAAGTACTTGTTATTCATTGTTTGTATTTTATTTTCTTTTGTTTTTTTCCCGCTTTCAGGGGAACAGGACAACATGACCGAAAAACAAAAACTGAGTTATGCCCTGGGGGTATTTTTCGCCCAGAGCATATCACAGCAGGATCTCGATATGGACGTGGAATATTTCCTGGAGGCGGTCGCGGATATGTTGAATAAAAACCAGCCAAAACTGTCTAATGAAGAAATACAAACCATTTTTGCAAGGTTTCAACAACAGGAACAGAAAAAGCGCAGCGCACAGGCTGCCGCGAACACCCAGACAGGAAAAGAGTTTCTGGAACGAAACAGGACGAAAGAGGGTATTAATGAGCTGGCTAACGGCCTTCAATACAGGATCCTGCGGCCCGGGAGCGGAGTGAATCCGCAACCTGACAGCGAGGTTACCGTCCATTATCGGGGAACCCTCATTAGCGGTGAGGAATTCGATAGTTCTTATAAGCGCAACCAACCGGCGAAACTGCTGCTTGGCCGCGTCATCAAGGGCTGGCAGGTTGCGTTACCCATGATGAAGACAGGCGCCCTGTGGCAGCTCTATATTCCCGCGGAACTTGCCTACGGTTCGGCCGGGCAGGGCATTATCGGACCGGGTGAAACCCTTATCTTTGAGGTTGAATTAATTGAAGTCCATTAACTGCGCCCGGGGGTTTTGCCTGCTGTCTCTGGTCACGTTGTTTGCGGCCCTGGGCAGCCGGGCTGGCGACCACCCGATCAATGCCGGTATCGCCGCATATCGCGACGGTAATTACAAATCAGCCGTGGAAAGCTTTGCTGACGCAATTCAAGCTGCACCCCAAGACTCATCCCTGCACCATTGGTTGGGTAAGTGTTACGGCAGAATAGCCGAACAGGGCAACTGGTTCACGTCCATGTCTTATGCCAAAAAAACCCTGAAACAGTTCCGCAAGGCTGTCGAACTCGATGCGGATAACCGCGATGCCCTGCGCGACCTGATAGATTACCTGGAAACGGCGCCGGGATTCCTGGGAGGAAATAAGCAGGAAGCGAAACACCTGGGGCAACGATTGGAACAGTTACAAAACGCCCGCACGGGAAACAATGAATAGAATAATCGTGCCACTGTTTCTGCAAACCTGGTTGTTGTGCATGGTACTGGCTGCAACTGCCAATGCGACACCGCCGATCGTCGCGGACGAACAACTGCAGGCCGGGGAGCGCCACAAACGCGCTGCGCTGATCATTACCCATATAATGAATAAATACCACTACCGGAAGCAGCCCCTGGATGATGCGTTGTCCAGCCGCATACTTGATGCTTACCTGGAGAACCTGGATGGAAATCGCAGCTTTTTCCTCAAACAGGATATAACGGACTTTGAACATTACCGTTACCTGCTTGATGAAGCGATTGAGGGTCCGGATCTTGAACCCGCCTATGCTATCTTCAAGGTTTACCGGCAGCGGGTTGATGAACGCTCCGCCTATGCCCGCCAACTGCTCGAATCCCGATTTGATTTCAGTATTGATGAGAACTACAGGTTCGACCGGCTTGAAAGTGACTGGGCTCAAACAGAGGGGGAATTGAACGAAATCTGGAGAAAAAAGGTAAAGAACGATTACCTGATGTTGCGGCTTGCCGACAAGGAGGCTGACGAGATAAAGGAAATACTGCACAAACGCTATGCGCGCTTCAGGACCAGTACTTTCCAGATTAATTCCAATGACGTGTTCCAGTCGTTTATCAACGCCTATACCATTGTTGTAGAACCTCATACCTCTTATTTCACCCCGCGCTCATCGGAAAATTTCGACATCACCATGAGGCTTTCCCTGGAGGGAATTGGCGCGGTTTTACGGGCGGAACACGATTACACGATGGTACAGAAAATTATCCCCGGAGGCCCGGCTGAGCTCAGTGGACAACTGCAGGCCGAAGACAAGATCATCGGCGTCGGACAAGGCATCCAGGGCAGGATAACGGACGTTGTAGGCTGGCGTCTTGATGACGTTGTTGACATGATACGGGGGCCGAAAGGCTCCGTAGTCAGGTTGGAAATTCTATCCGAAAGAGACGGCTTTGAGAGCAACAGTAAAATTATCTCCATCACCCGGGATGAAATCAGGTTGGAAGAACAGGCTGTCAAATCGGAGATCATTCAACTGGAAAGTGGCGGGCAAATCGGCGTCATCAAGGTGCCTGCCTTTTACAGCGACTTCCCAGCCCAGGCGGAAGGGAAAAAGGATTATCGCAGCACAACCCGGGATGTAAAGCGTTCGCTTACCGAGTTAAAGGAAAAAAATCTGGACGGCCTGCTCATCGACCTGCGCGGCAACGGTGGTGGTTCTTTGCTTGAATCCCTGGAATTGACCGGCTTATTCATAGAATCCGGGCCGATCATACAGACCAGGGACTACTCCGGCAAAATTGAGATCAACAATGATCCGGACCCGGACATCGCTTACAGTGGCCCCTTAGCCGTTCTGGTCAATCGCAACAGCGCCTCGGCTTCCGAGATATTTGCCGGCGCAATCCAGGACTACCGGCGTGGGATCATTATCGGTGAACCTACTTTTGGCAAAGGCACGGTACAGAATATTATCGATTTAAATCATTTTACCGAATTCCCGGATGAGGACCATGGCCGGTTGAAGGCGACTATTGCCCAGTTTTTCCGTATCAGCGGCGGCAGTAATCAACATCGTGGCGTCATTCCTGACATCATTTTTCCCACTGCCCGCTACGGACGGGACTATGGTGAACGGGTTCTGGACAATGCCCTGCCCTGGGATGAAGTCAAACCGGTCCGCTTCATACCGAGCAGCGCGCCGGTTGAGAGTTTTGCCCAGGCCCGAAAACTTCACGAGCAACGTATAAAAGACAATCGCCTGATGCGGTTGTTGCTCGAGGATATGGAAGCGGCACAAGCGGCGGAAAATAGAAAAGCCGTCAGTTTGCAGGAAAGCAAACGCAGGGCTGAACGTGAACAACTCCGGCTCGCATCGACAGAATTACGCAATGAATTCCGCGTTGCGCTGGGATTAGAGCCGGTGCCCCTGAATTCCACAGAACCTGAGGATGAGGGCGGACTGGAAGATCTGGACCCGATGCTGGAAGAAGCCGCCAGGATATTATTCGATCTGGTCATGCCGGTTCGGCAGGCAGCGAACCGGTTTCCTGAGACAGCTAAAACCGCGGGGATAACAGGAGGAATTATGCAATGACCCTGAAAAATTTATCCATATTGAGCATGTTATCATTATTTTACATATTGCCCCCAGCGCTGGCGGATATCGATGTCAAAGGGACAATTCAATATCGCCAGAATTATATGAATGCCATCAGTGGGCATACCGGGGCGATTCGGCGACTTAAAGACGGTCGTTTCAGTGCAGAAGGACACCTGCAAATGCATACGGAGGCATTGGTAAACCTGACCCGGGACATCACCCTGTTGTTTCCGGCAGGAACATCGGAAGGTAAAACCGATGCAAAACCGGAGATCTGGGAAAACTGGTCAGACTTTGAAGTACGCGCCGCTGAAAGTCAACAAGCGGCACAAGCCCTGCTTGACGCAGCACAATCCGGCAACGCGGAGGCGATTGACGCAAGGTTTGGGGAGCTGGCGCAAACCTGCAAAGGTTGTCACAGACCGTTCCGTAAGTGACATGTTGCTGCTGTTGCCAACAAATAGTTTCACTTTTTTTTCATGATCGGCTAAGATGTTTTTTCACAGAGTCTGTGAAAAACGAGGGAGGTAGTTATGAACAAACTGACGGATGTTACCAGCATCATTATAAGTATTTTCGGAGTGGGCGCCTTATTGGCGGGATTAATCTTAACCGGACAAAGTGGGATAAAAGGCGAAATGGCTGGAATAAAGGATGATATAACGGATTTACAGCAACGGACAGCGCGTATTGAAGGGCAATTAGCGCTGCTGATTGACGCCTGGGATATCGATATGCCCACATCCCCCGCAGTCGCCGACAACTAGCTGTAATCCAAGATCCTTTTTGGCTAAAAACGACTGGTTCAGGTTTACGCTCGTCGCTGCTGTTTTTCTGCTTGTCTCGCTGTGGTGGTTGGCGCGACCGCAAGCACTTCCTCCTGCTGCCGTCACAGGGCACAGTCCTGCGCAAACAGATATCAGCCGCGGTGAATACCTGATAAGTATTGCCGGTTGTATCAGTTGCCACACGGACGCTGACAACGGTGGCGCTTACTTGGCTGGCGGTTTGAAACTGGATACCCAATTCGGCAGTTTTTTCGCTCCCAATATCACATCAGACGATGAAACCGGTATCGGCGCTTGGAGTTTCGCGGATTTTGCCCGGGCGATGCACCTGGGCATAGCTCCCACGGGCGTACGCTATTATCCGGCTTTTCCTTATACTTCGTATACACAAATCAGCTTTTCCGACTTGCGCGCTATGTATGACTACCTGCAGGCAACGCCGCCCATCAGGAGCCGGAACAGATCGCATGAGACGTCCTGGCACATCAACCGTCTGCTGCTGCCCGTCTGGCAGACCTTATTTTTCAGGCCCGGCATTTTCCAGCCTGAGGCTGAACACGACGAATCCTTGAACCGGGGGGCGTATATCGTCAAAGCCCTGACCCATTGCGGTGAGTGTCATACACCTAGGAATCCGTTTGGCGCCACACGCCAGGAACTGTTCCTGGCCGGCGCCGATGCCGGGCCTGATGGAGACCCGGTCCCCAATATCACATCATCGAAGTCAGACGGTATCGGTGACTGGGATGAGGATGAGTTATTACTCTACCTGGAAGAAGGCGAATTGCCCGATGGCGATTATGCCGGCGGCGCTATGGTCGACGTGATTGACAATTCCACCAGCGTAATGCAACCGGACGACCTGCAGGCCGTCGTGAGCTACATACTCTCCGTTCCTGCCATGGATTGATATTTTTGCCCGGGAAGTGAAGGAAGCTCTGACTTAATCAGATGGTTTCTTAAGCCTGCTCGTTTCTTGCAGTTCTGGCATAGAGTTCCCGGGGTAGTGAAAATACCACACTTTCCCGTATCCCGGGCGCTTCCACAACCTGCTCAACACCCCACTTCTGCAACTGTTCAATAACTTCTTCAACCAGGACTTCCGGAGCGGAGGCGCCCGCGGTCAGGCCTATGTTGTTCTTACCTTCCAGCCATGCCTGGCGGATTTCCGTGACGTTATCTATCAGGTAGGCAGGCACGCCTTTTTTCTGGGAAATTTCCATCAGGCGGGTGGAATTGGAGCTGTTCTGCGAGCCCACGACCAGGATCAGGTCACATTCGCCGGTCAGTTTCTTGACCGCGTCCTGGCGGTTTTGCGTGGCATAGCATATATCCTCTTTTTTGGGTCCGACTATTTTCGGAAAGCGCCGGCGCAAGGCATCGATTACCTCCGAGGTGTCGTCCACGGACAGGGTAGTCTGCGTCACGAACGCGAGAAATTCGGGATTTTTAACATCCAGTTTCCCAACGTCCTCGACCGATTCCACCAGGTACATGGCGCCGTTGCCGTTTACCGAACGATATTGACCCAGGGTCCCTTCCACTTCGGGATGACCCGCATGACCGATGAGAATGCATTCCCTGCCCTCATCCTGGTAGTGGCCTACCTCCATGTGCACTTTCGTTACCAGGGGGCAGATCGCATCAAAAACCCGTAATTTTCTGCGCACAGCCTCTTCCCGCACCGCCTTGGAGACGCCGTGGGCGCTGAAGATGACTACCGAATTATCCGGGACCTCATCCAGTTCATTGACGAATACCGCGCCTTTATCCCGCAGGGTATTGACCACGTATTTATTATGGACCACTTCATGGCGCACGTAGACAGGCATGCCGAATAAGCTCAGCGCGCGTTCAACAATCTCAATCGCCCGGTCAACGCCGGCGCAGAAGCCACGTGGGTTTGCGAGTGTAATCTGCACTTGTCTTTCCACCCTGTTTTCAATCAGGTACCTATTATATATTGTACCTGTCTTTTTTCCCGGCGGATTAAGCGCGCGGATCAAGCGGGGACGGGTTTAAACCTGTCCCCGAGGTTGTTTCTTAAGTTTTTTTGAACGCGTCCAGGATCAACAGCAAAGCGCCAACCGTAATGGCAGAATCAGCGATATTGAATACCGGCCATGACCACTTGTCATAATACACTTCAATGAAATCAATCACGTAGCCGTATTGTAGCCGATCCCACAGGTTTCCGGCTGCGCCGCCGAGAATCAAGGCCAGGGCGCAGGCCAGCGATGCGCGCC
>JAAXHV010000112.1 GCA_012270695.1 Gammaproteobacteria bacterium
TTTATCCTCTCAGCAAGTGTATCAGGTTCCATAACGCCGTCGGGGACAGATTTCAAATCTGTCCCCTTTTCCTCTACAATGATCGTGAAACATGTTCGACTTTTTGAATAAGTGGTATAGACGGTATTTTACCGATCCTCAGGCTGCCCTGTTAGTCATTCTTCTGGCGGTCGGATTTGTCGTCATGTATTTCATGGGCGGGATGCTGGCGCCGCTCCTGGCGGCGGTCATAATTGCTTACCTGCTGGAGGGACCGATCGAGCAATTGACCAGTAGAAACATCTCCAGAGTCCCCGCCGTTTCGCTGGTATTCGTATTGTTCATCCTGGTGATGGGTTTCATCGTCATCGGGCTGTTGCCGATCCTGTCCGGGCAGGCAAGCCAGTTTTTCCAGGAATTTCCCGGCATGCTGAGCCGCGGCCAGGAACTGTTGNNTGCGCCTGCCGGAGCAGTATCCCGACATTATTTCTGCCGAACTGGTTAACGAGATAGTACTTGCCCTGCGGCGCGGGGTCGGTGATTTCGGCCAGGGACTCGTGTCCGTTTCAATGGCGTCTATTCCTGCCATTATCACGGTTCTGATTTACCTGATCCTGGTGCCCTTGATGATCTTTTTTTTGCTGAAGGACAAGGACGTGGTCATGAACTGGCTGAGTCGGTTTCTGCCGAGTGACCGCACACTGGTCAGCCACCTGTGGCAGGAAATGGACGCGCAAATCGGCAATTACATACGCGGCAAGGTCTATGAGATAGTCATCGTAGGGGTAACCGCGTACATCGTTTTCTCACTGTTCGGATTGAATTATGCTTCCCTGCTCTCTATTACCGTGGGCTTGTCCGTATTGATCCCCTACATCGGCGCCGCCGTGGTGACGCTGCCCGTCGCGCTGGTGGCTTATTTTCAGTGGGGCTTCGATCCGGTCTTCATCTGGCTGGTCGTTGCCTATTTCATACTCCAGTTCCTGGACGGCAACGTCCTGGTGCCCATCCTGTTTTCGGACGTTGTCAACCTGCATCCCGTGGCGATTATCGTCGCCATCCTGGTGTTTGGCGGGTTGTGGGGATTTTGGGGCGTATTTTTCGCCATACCGCTGGCTACCCTGGTCAAGGCCCTGATCAATGTCTGGCCTACCCGTGAAGAACAACTGTCAGAAGCAGGCGCCTGATATCTAGCCCGGATTTCTCATCAGGTGATGCGATGATTGCGCCGGATTTTTTGCGCCAGCGGTTATACTTACGCTGACCCCAAAGCGGGACAGGCTTCAGGTTATTCACAGGGTTTTAACCGCTTCAAGTACTTTGTTCACGTGCCCTTTTACCCTGACCTTGCGCCACTCGTTACGAAGTTTGCCCGTTTCGTCTATCAGAAACGTGCTGCGTTCGATTCCCATCATTTTTATGCCGTACATGTTTTTTTCCTTGATTACGTCAAACAGCGCGCAAAGCTGCTCGGCCTCGTCGGATAACAGGTCAAACGGGAATGCCTGCTTGGATTTGAATTTTTCATGGGATTTTATACTGTCCCTGGAAACGCCGAGGATGATCGTCTTGCGCGAGGTGAATTCGTCAATATTGTCTCGAAAATCCCGTCCCTCGAGGGTACAACCGGGCGTGCTGTCTTTAGGGTAGAAGTATATGACCACGTTATTTCCTTTCAGATCGGATAATTTAATGCTTTTGTCACCGGTAGCCGGAAGCTCAAAGTCCGGAACCGGGTCGCCTATGTTCATTGTGCCCATGCTGTGTTATCCCAGGTTGATCGTCATTTGCGCGAATGACGGGGTTTATTTTACCGGTTCAATGATCGCATCCAGGTTCATCTGGTCACAGAATTCCAGGAAGTCATTGCGCAACGACGAAATGGAAATCTCGATCGGAACATGAACGGTCAAGTGCAACGAGAACATCTCGGTACCCGTGTGTGACGCCTCGTAACTCGTTGTATGCAAATCCCGAATTTGAATTCCGTTATCCAGAATAAAGCGGGTTATCCGGTTTACAACGCCTATACGGTCACTGCATACCACGTCTATGGCGTAAGGCATCAGGTTTTTTTGCGATTTATTTAATTCGGTCCGCCGCATACTGATGGATAAATCCTGTTCTTTTCCCAGTCTTTTCAAGGCATCTTCAACTTTTACTACGGCATTCCAGTTTCCGGAGAGCAGCAAAAGCATGGAAAATTCCTGTCCCAGTATGGAGATCCGGCTTTCGCGGATATTGCAGCCGCATTCTGCGATGCTGCCGGTCAATCGTTCGGGCAGGGCAGGGTCGTGCTTACCGATAACGGTCAGGGCGAGAAACTGTATCATTATTGTGGTCCGGGTGAGGCATCCATAAAACCGGTGCTCAAGACGGATACCGCAAAGTATGCAGCCTCCTGATTATCTTGTCTTTAGCGGGTCGGACAAGTACCATGTGTCTTATTATACAATAATGGACTTATTTCCCCTCATTATACGCAATATGTGTGCTGGCAGGGGAATGATTGGTGTGTTTGATACATTAGATTTGTCACTAGCCCGCATTTCTCACCAGGT
>JAAXHV010000113.1 GCA_012270695.1 Gammaproteobacteria bacterium
ACAGCGCCGACCAGGGCATGTCGCCGATGGAATTATGGTGCAATGAAGCCCAGGAGCGATACGTCCTGGCTATCGCCGCAAAAGATGTAAAACGGTTCGGCGCCCTGTGTGAACGGGAACGAGCAACCTATGCAGTTATCGGCGAGACCAATAACAGCGGTAGGCTGGTCGTCACCGACAAACGGCTCGGCGCAGACCCCATCGACGTACCCCTGGAGGTGATACTCGGCAAAACCCCCGGGTTGTCCATTCGCGTACAGGCATACTCGGCCACTGAGGAAATGCCGGAACCGCATGCTATTTCCTTGGATGAAGCGATATCCAGGGTGCTGCAATTCCCGGCCGTCTCCGATAAACGCTTCCTGGTCACCATCGGCGACCGCAGTGTATCCGGCCTGGTGGTTCGCGACCAGATGGTGGGACCGTGGCAAACCCCGGTTGCGGACTGTGCGGTCACCGCCTCCACATTCGGTTCTTTTACCGGCGAGGCCATGGCATTGGGAGAACGCCCGCCCGTAGCTGTCAGTAACGCGCCGGCATCCGGACGGTTGGCCGTCGCGGAGGCCCTGACAAACCTCTGTTCCACCCGTATTTTGCGCCTGGAGGACGTGGCGCTATCGGCGAATTGGATGGCAGCCGGCGCCGACCCGGAACAGCAAGCCGCCCTGTACGCTACCGTAGAGGCCGTATCTGCGCTGGCGCAGCAGTTACGCATTCCGGTCCCGGTGGGCAAGGACTCAATGTCGATGAGCGTAGCGTGGTCACAAGGAGGCCGGGAAAAACGGGCAAGCTCCCCGGTGTCGCTCAACGTCACCGCTTATGCTCCTGTTGCAGACATCCG
The DNA here is from genome assembly GCA_012270695.1 of Gammaproteobacteria bacterium. Lineage (GTDB taxonomy): Bacteria > Pseudomonadota > Gammaproteobacteria > Eutrophobiales > Eutrophobiaceae > JAAXHV01. The sequence continues at coordinate 842 of JAAXHV010000113.1, forward strand.
CAAGACACTGACGCCCCAGTTACAGAGGCTGGATGACACCTCCCTGTTGCTTATCGACCTGGGTATGGGGAAAAACCGCCTGGGCGGCTCGGCGCTGGCCCAGGTGACGCAGCAGACCGGCCTGGCCTCCCTCGACCCGGCCTCCTCCGACCCGGCTACCCACGACCTGGCTACTCCCGACTTGGCTACCCCCGACCTGGATGATCCAGCCCTGTTAAGGGCCTGTTTCAACGCGGTCCAGTTGCTGAATGAAACCCGGTATATCCTTGCTTACCACGATCGCTCAGACGGCGGCGTCTTCACCACCCTGTGCGAGATGGCATTCGCCGGCCGCTACGGCCTGGACATACACGCCGGCAGTGCCGACCTGATGGCATTCCTGTTCAATGAAGAACCCGGTATCGTGCTACAGGTCCGCTCGGAAGACGTGCAGACGGTAGTGGAGACACTGCTTCAATCCGGCCTTCCCGAGAGCTGCTTGAAGCGGGTTGCCGTACCGAACGGGGACAATGAAGTGCGCATCAAACACCGGGACCGGGTGGTCTATTCAGCAGGGATAGATCACCTGCACCGGCTCTGGTCCCTTACCACTTATCACATGCAGGCGTTGCGAGACAACCCGGCCTGCGCCGCCGAAGAATTTGAAGTGATACAGGACATGACCGACCCGGGCCTGTCAATCATGCCTCACCATTCCGGCAAAAACGGGAATCCAGTAGGACAATCTTCCCCTGGTATGACCGACTTTTCCACTGGATTCCCGGCCCGCCCCGGCATGCTGTCAGCCGGGGTCAAGCCCGGAATGACGGATGACAAGCCTGCCCCGGCAAGCCGTAAACCGGGGCCCGAAACAGCGACAGCAACCGATACCGGCAAGCCAGGAATGGCGGTGATCAACCGCGCCAGGCCCAGCGTCGGAATTCTGCGGGAACAGGGCGTCAACGGCCACGTGGAAATGGCCGCTGCATTCGACCGCGCCGGCTTCGAGTGCATCGATATCAATATGAACGACCTGTTAAAGCGGTCCGCGTCACTGGACAAGCTGACCGGTCTGGTGGCCTGCGGCGGTTTTTCCTACGGCGACGTCCTGGGCGCCGGCGGCGGCTGGGCCAACTCCATACTGTACAACGATTATCTCAGGGACGAATTCGAGCGTTTCTTCCGGCGCACCGACAGCTTCGGCCTGGGAGTCTGCAACGGCTGCCAGATGCTGTCCCGGCTGCGCAGCATCATCCCCGGCGCCGGCCACTGGCCGGATTTCGAGCACAATCGCTCGGAGCAGTTTGAATCCCGCGTGGTCATGGTCGAGATCCTCGACTCGCCTTCGCTGTTCTTTCAGGACATGGCCGGCTCAAAAATGCCCATCGTGGTGGCCCACGGGGAAGGACGCGTGCGGCTCGCCGGCGCGCAGAAACAGGCTCAATACGGGGCAGGCCGGCACGGACAAGACGCTGAACCGATGCCCGGCGCGCAGGAACAGGTTCTGGCAGTCCTACGCTTTGTCGATAACCGGGGCGTGGTCACCGAAACGTACCCTTACAATCCCAACGGCTCAACCCGAGGCCTGACGGGGTTCACCAACACCGACGGACGCTTTACCATCATGATGCCGCACCCGGAACGGGTATTCCTGAAACAACAGATGTCCTGGATCACCCATGACCAGCCCGGCCCCGACAGCCCCTGGATGCAGATGTTCCATAATGCAAGGAAATGGCTCGGCTAGCAGAGACTACTTATCTTGAATTAAGGAAACTGATGACTCTATACTCTTTTGCGCCACAAACAACCCGGGAGTGAATGCCGATGGCCGGATTCGAAACTGTAATGTAACTTGTTGTTTTGATTAAAAGATAATTTTGCGTATGTAGTCTTTTCCAACATTTTTTCCAACATTATTTTGGGCTGAATTCGTAAAAACTTAGTGTGACAATAGTAGAAACTGGAGTACTATAAGTGCAATATGAAAGTATAACTTGCATTTTGCTCCTTAAGGACCTATACTCCTGATTATGATTCCCCGTACGTTAGAGGCGGTGTTGAGAGAGCGGGCTGCACAATACCCGGTGGTTACGCTGACCGGGCCGCGCCAGAGTGGTAAAACGACTCTTTGCCGCGCTGCCTTCTCCCAAAAACCGTATATCAACCTGGAAAGCCCCGACATTCGCGAGTTCGCCCGCAACGACCCGCGGGGTTTCCTGGCCTCGTATCCCGACGGCGCAATCCTGGACGAAATACAGCGGACGCCTGAACTTCCGTCGTACCTGCAACCTGTCATCGATGACAGCGGCGCGCCCGGACAATTTATCCTGACCGGGAGTCAACAATTTGAGGTGATGACCAACATTGGTCAATCTCTTGCCGGCCGCACTGCGTTGTTGAAATTACTTCCACTGAGTATTAAAGAATTGTCCGATGCGGAAATCAACATGGAAATCGATGAATTGCTGTTAACAGGTTTCTATCCTCGCATCTACGACGTCGGACTCAAACCTTCCGAAGTACTGGGTGATTATATTGAAACTTATGTAGAGCGGGATATACGACAACTCATTTCCATCAAGGACCTCGCATTATTCCAGAAATTTGTACGTCTTTGCGCCGGCCGTGTCGGTCAACTGCTTAATCTCCAAAGTCTCGGCAACGATGTGGGAGTCTCCCATACCACGGCGAGAAGTTGGCTTACCTTGCTGCAGGCAGGTTACGTGGTTTTTCTGTTGCAGCCCTGGCATAAGAATATTGCCAAACGACAAATCAAATCCCCGAAACTCTACTTCTATGATGTGGGCCTGGCGAGTTGGCTGCTTGGCGCCGAAGACGAGCGGCACGTCAAGTATCACCCTCTCAGGGGGAACCTGTTTGAAAATCTTGTCATCATAGAGGCCCTGAAGTACCGATACCATCGGGGTGAACGCAGCAACCTGTACTTCTGGCGAGACGGTAAAGGTAACGAGGTGGATTTACTGGTGGAACACGGGCCCGATATCGCCCCTGTGGAAATCAAATCCGGCGCCACAATTAATGATGACTATTTCAAAGGGCTGCATACATTTACCGGCAAATTATCCCGTCAACCCAAAACCAGTGCCCTGGTTTATGCCGGCACTGAGCAGCAAAAGCGTAGCGACCTGACTGTCTGGCGTGCGGCAGACGTGGCGATGATGATGGAGGATATTCGAAGCAGGTCTATGTAAATGGGGGCAGGTCGTTGTTGACCCCCTCTCCTTTCTTGTGCCACGAACAACCCGGATATGAATGTAGTAATTTGCTTCAAATCAAAATAAGCAAACCTCCCTCGCTAATTGGCAGTGAGTGTTTCCTGTGGCGACCATGATAAGCTGGCGACCACTGATTCAGCGTTTTTTCGCAGCTCAAATGTCCAACCATTGTGCTCACAGACTCTCCGAACTATGTTGAGCCCAAGACCGAAGCTGTTATTTTCCGATCGACTCTGAGCACTGAATTGGTCACCGTTAGCCACATCCAAAACACTTCGGTTTTCAACGGATACCGTATACTGCTCCACGCGTACCGTGATTGGACCTTGGTTACGCGGTGTATATTCGAATGCATTTCGTACCAGGTTGTTTACAGCGATCGCGAAGGCTTGTGGGTGCCCAAACAGCTCGGGACTGGTCGATAATTCCGATTCGACCCTTATGTTCTTGTTTACCAGTAAGTGACGATGTTGATCAATAGCTTGTTCAACGACCGGCGCTACTGAAAAATGTTCGTAGTGGTGAGCGTCATCGGTTTCACGCGATAGGCACAAGAACATTTCAATTGTCGTTCGCATATCATTTGTTGCACGCTTGATCCGCGCGACTGCTCGAGCATTGCCGTTTGATAAATCGGAACGTTCCAGTAGTTCGAGCGCTCCACTCATAACAGTGACAGGCGTGCGAAGTTCGTGGCTTGCGGCACTCGTGAAGTATCGCTCACGCTCGATAAACGCGCAAATACGTTGCAGAGTTTTCTCAATGGTTCTGGCCAGCAATCCGACCTCGTCGGTTGGAAAATCGGCTGCTCGTATATGCCGCCAGTCATCGTCCGATAATTGTTCCGGGTTCATGCGGCCGACTACGTCACCTAAACGGGTTACCGGTTCGATCGCTCGCTGGCCCACTACCGCGCCTAACCCGATGGCCACGAGAGTCAGTAAAATCACGGCAGTGATTAAACCACTAAACCACCACCAATCTTCGGACGATGCCGCCTCGATACCAGCAACATCAAACACGACATAGATACGCTGCGGCGGTGTGCCTGCGGACAACACCGCTACGTGCAACTCGTGCTCCTGAAATTCGTAATAGCCGGTACTTGGCGTTTCGCTGGCCCAGTCTATTAATTCAGGGGGTAGCATCTTGATTTGGTCATAGCCTTGAATGTAGGAGGAATCGGTTGCTGAACCGCCTGCGGCAGAATAGTGAAGCGCATAGTCTTCTGCGACAAGCTTAAGCTGTCGGAACAGAACCCGATCCTCGGCCAACCGAATTCCGGATATGACGGCCATGCCCCAGGTTATGCTGATTGCCGCTGCAAAAAGTCCAACCGCTCGCGCAACCTTGAATCGCAGGCTATCTCGATTTCTCATCGTTCAACTCCGCTAGACGATAGCCAATGCTGTGGACTGTATGGATGAGTTGTTGGCCAAATGGCCGGTCAATCGCTTGTCGGAGTTTGTAAAAATGCGATCGAAGTGCATCGCTATCGGGTTTATCATCCCCCCATAAGAGCGTTTCCAAGTCAGCGCGTACTACCACAGAGGGCGATACCTCCATCAGGCGTTCCAGAATTTTCAAACAGGCCGGATTGAGATCTATGTTGCGACCGGAGCGCGTTACTTCGAGCGTTTGTTTGTCCAGAGTCAGGTCAGCAATGGTTAGCAATTCGTCGGTCTTGGTATGGCTGCGCTTGTACAACGCCTGGATGCGTGCATAGAGTTCCTGAAGGGCGAACGGCTTCACTAGATAGTCGTCGGCTCCCGCTTCAAAACCCATCAATTTGTCATCGAGGGTATCCCGCGCGGTGAGCATCAAAATTGGCGTACCAAGCTTCGCCTCGGCACGGAGCTTTTGGCAAAATGTCAGGCCGTCCATACCGGGTAGCGTGAGGTCCAGCACGATGACGTCGAAAGGTTCAGTAAGCGCCAGATGCATGGCGCTGATGCCATCGTGAGCATAGTCGGCGATATGACCGCGAGCATCAAGATAGTCGCCGATATTCTCACAGATATCTCGATTATCCTCGATAACCAGCGTCCGAATGTGGCCGACACCGAGTGTCTGCATCATATTTTGCCTCCTCCCGGTTTGCGTGTGGCCAGTTTAATTGCTGGAAACTAATCAATTGGTCGCCGGGATGTGAAAATTTAGTGAAAACAACGGCTTTACTTCGAAATGGAAACGTCCCCATCACTTTTCGGTGACATTTTTTTCAGATTCTATCAACTACCATAGATTAAAACCTGTACCTGAAGGAGGAAGTTGCGATGCATTTCCGTCGTTATCTACACAAGCACTGCTTATACGCTACAGCGTTCATCTTGTCGATGGGTGCTGCTGAGATGGCCCACGCTGATACTGGAAACATTGACGTAGCGATTACCAAAGAAGATAGCCGACCACTGGCGGGTGTGTCAATTATTGTGGAATCCCGCGCGGGTGATGTTTATCGCGCCACTACTGACGCGACCGGTGGTGCGTCTGTGAGTGGCCTGAAGGCGGGCCTCTACCGAATTACTGCGTCCCTGGAAGGATTTATCAATGTCGTTGAGCCAAGTTTAAGGGTCGTTCGCGACAAAACGATCCCATTTCGAGCCCGAATGCGCCTCGCAGGAGATAACATCGAAGAGGTAGTCGTGATCGCCGAGGCCACCCAAACTGATCCGTATGGTGCCGCCAGCAACACGTTCCTCGATCGAGAACACCTCCGAACCGCGACCGGCAGTGGCGGCGATGTGCTGAAGGCGCTGGATGGTCTGCCTGGGCTGTTCTCAACCGGGGAGTTTGCCAACTTTACCGTGAGAGGGCGAGGCCCCCGAGACAACCTGATTCTGGTAGACGGTATTCCGTTTCATAAAGTAGTGCATTTTGATGAGTCGCTTGGCGAACAAGAGGACATCATCGGCGGTGGCCGTTTCTCTATTTTTCCTCCAACCCTGATTGAAGGAGCGGAATTCTCACCAGGTGGTTGGGATGCAGCCTACGGCGGGCGCAACGGCTCACTGCTAAAACTCGATGTTGCTCGCGGTAACCCCAGTCCATCCGCGAGCTTGCGTCTCGATTTGGCGGGCGCCGAGATGATCTATGACGGCCCCAGCGTCTTCCATGGGGATACATCTGTGATCTTCACGGGCCGGCATTTCGATTTCGGCCAATTTTTCGAGATTATCGGAGAGGAAGATATAGGCACTCCGGTCATGACAGATCTGATTTTAAAAACCCATACGCAGCTGGATCCGAACAATGAGCTGGAATTCTTGCTCTTTTATACCCCGGAGACCATCAAGCGAGATGTCGAGAATGTTCTTGAATCTGATGATTTCGAAGACCGGGTGCTTCTCGATAACGAGCAGGACAGCAGTTTATTTGGCGTCACCTGGACGCGCTTGTTCGGCGACGATGGGCAATGGGAGAATCGGCTTTATTTCCGCGACTCTGACAAGATCAGCCGTGAGGGCGAGGCTTTCCCGGATTCGGAGCCCATGATCTTACCAATTGACAAGGTTCCCGTTCGCGAGGACATCCTTACCCTGAGAGAGCAGGAAACCGAGATCGGCTGGCGTAGCGATCTATCGATGAGCAATCGGTGGGGTGTTTTTTCTGCGGGATTGCGTGTCGCCGACCTTGATCTGGACTACACCACAACCCTCTCAGGCGACTGGATTCGTTACGAGTATGACAGCGACGATTTCAGGCCCGACCCAACCCAGAACTATATCGTGTTGACGCCTGCCGATACAAACGCCGCATTTTCGCGCAATGAACTGCAATTTTCGGCATATGCGGAGCAGGTCTTCCAGTTGGGCAGTTGGGATTTCCGCGCCGGAATCCGCTACGACTATGACGGTTTTTCTGATAAAAACTATGTCTCTCCCCGGATTAGCGCAAACTACAGATTTTCGCCGATTACGCGCCTGTCGTTCACTGCGGGCACCTTTTACCAGTCCCCCCGTTCCCTGGACCGCGCAGCGGCTGCTGAGAATTTCAACCTGGAAAACGAAAAAACCAACCATGTCAGCCTGGGTGTGAATCACCGGTTTGGCGCCAATTGGGACGTGCTGGTTGAAGCTTACTACCAAGAACTTGACGAGCTTGTCACCGACCCGGATACCGCCACAGGGCTTGCTACCGATAACGGTGACGGTACGTCCTATGGTCTGGATATCGTAGTTGATAAGCAATTTGACAACGGGTGGTCAGCAAATGCTGTCTATTCCTACAATGATGCAAAACTGAACGATAACGACGGAGCAGGTGAATACGACGCGCCTTTCAACCACGAACATCTTTTCAGTATGGGAGCCCTGTGGGAGTGCAACGAGCGTTGGATGATCAGCTTCCGCTGGAAATACGCCACCGGTCGGCCTCGGGATGATTTCATTATTCATAGTAACGCGCTTGCCGACATCGGCGGCCCGGTTCGGTTCTCCCAGGAGTTTATCAGCAATGGTACATTGAGTTGGGATGATTATCACTCACTTAACGTCCGGGTTGACTATCGCCGGCCGCTGGGGTTTGTCGATTTCATTGCGTTTTTAGACGTCGTCAATCTCTACGGATCAGAGTCATCGGACGTACGTGAGTTTAATTCAGTCACGGGCAAACTGACGAGCGATGGCGAGGTCATACCTCTGATCGGTGTTCGCTTCGAAAAAACGTGGCAATGATTCGCTATTTCCGAGTATCCCTTGCCGCGCTGAATCGTTCGTTGATGAAACTCTGAAAATCAACGGCGCCTGTTATGCGAATACAGATACTTGGCAGTACGTTGGTAATGGCGGTATGTCTTTGTACTGGAGTCTATGCCGAGGACTGTGAAGCACGTGCTGCAGCAGAATATAAGCTCTCTTGAAGTTGTCGAATCGATACTGCCAGCGTTGTTTTTCGTTTTGCCTATTCACAGATGCAATCGGATGTATAGTTATACGCTTAACTTGTATACTGATTTGCAAGAACTTTCAGCGTCATTTGCAGTCCATAGATAAAAACAGCTCGAGGTCAACAACATGTTAATCAAACAACAGGATGATATCAAACCTTCGGAGATCACAGACAGGCAACTGTACCTGGACAGGCGCAAATTCATCAGGGGTAGCGCGAAATTCGGCATGGCCGGCGCCTTGCTTAATACTGTCTCCGTAACAGGCGCCCTGGCAGGCACGAAATTATCCGCACTCAGGAACAGCGAATTCTCCACGGACGAGGAATTGACAAGCTATGACGCCATCACCAGCTACAACAA
>JAAXHV010000114.1 GCA_012270695.1 Gammaproteobacteria bacterium
AGGTGGTGTGACGGTTTGGCGAACAGAATGAACAAAGGCCCGACGTCCGCGGCAGTTGGAAGCGGCGTAGGGCTGGGATTGGGCCGGGAGGATGGAGAACTCCCCACGTTGCAGCAACTGCTTTGAATCGCTGTTTTTCTTGGCTCGGCACGATTGGGCACTATATTGGATCGGATATGTACCCGAATCACAGACGACCGACAAATCCACTACTCACGCACGTTCTCCCCCGATAACTCCCGCATAACCCATCAAAGTTGTTTGTCCGAATAACGCCCGGCGTTATTCCAGATCTGTTTATGTGGAGGTATCCAAATGTTACGAATCGCCATCTTGCTGCTCGTGGTCACGGGCATTCATTGGCCGCTCGCGCTTGCCGATGAAACGTCAGGCCATGCTCAAACGCAAGAAGTAAACGAACACACACCTGTCGATGGTGCATCCCTTGAGGAGATCAGGGTCACCGCCCATCCGTTGTCGGAGACCGATGAGCATATCGTCCGACCTGTCCAGGTCCTGTCAGAAGAAGAACTGATAACCCGCAGTATCAGCAGCATCGGTGAAATGGTTGCCAATGAACCGGGCGTGACCTCCAGCGATTACGGCAGCGGCGGCATTATCAATGTTGTGAAAGGCAGGATACTTGACTACGTGCCCGACGACGTGGAAGTCGAGGTGGCCTTGCAATATGAGACCGTGTCGGACGGCATGACCGGCGTCGGCAGGTTCGACTTCGGGGCAGGTAATTTTGCCGTTCATATCGACGGCATGGCGCGTAATACCGAGAGGGTGATGAAGAGGCAGGCACAGTGTTCGATAATGGAGAGGTGGAAGGCCGCGTCGAGTTCCTGCATAACCCCATCGGTGACTGGAGTGGCGCTGTCGGGTTCCACTATTATGCCCTGGCCGCTCAGCCGGCGGGTGACGTGTTGTAGAGTTTGTCCCTGGGGGGTTGTCTCACCTTAACCGCAGCGATAGCATGGTCACTGATGTCGAATACCATGGATTGTTCGGGGCCGATGCCTTCTTCGCGCAGACAAGGAGGGCAGGCATCGTCTTTATCGGTAAACCCTGCTGCGTCGTTGAATTGCCATTCATCGGCGAGACATTGCCAGCCGATGTCCGCCAGTTGTTGCGCGCTGATATCCTCACCGAAAAACGGCGATAGATAACGCGCGGTCTCTTCCAGCGTCGGCCCCAGGAAAATACAAAAACCGGTGGAATCGCCGACGGCGTTGATAATCTGCAATTCCTGGGAGCGCCGCACCGCCTCTGCTTCCGTTAAATCCTGGTCGAACACGAGACCGGCGGTGTGGTCGGCGCCCATGGCGCTGGAGCAATATGTAACACCTGTGGCCTTGAACGGCCGCGGGTCGAAAGCCGGTATTGCCTGGCCCTTATTATGGGGAATGCGGTGGTGGTTGCGCGCCGTGCCAATGGATAGCGCCCCGTTGCCGATTTGCCTGCCCAATTCGGTCGCATTGGCTATATCATTGCGGATAATCGCCTTCACGCCTTCGGCATCGCCCCATTCCAGACCCCCGGCATCCATGTACACGGCGAACGCCGCGCCGGTCTCAATGGTGTCTATTCCCACTTCGTCGCAGAGACGGTCCAAGCGGGCAATTTCTTCCCAGTCATTGATGGCGCAGTTGGACCCCATCAGGGTGATGGTTTCGAATTCCAGGGCGGAGGTCAGGTAATGCCCGTGCTCATCGTTTACGACGTTGGAGCAGCGCACAATACAACCCGTCAGACAGTTGTGCATGCCTCCCCCGCGGGTTTTGAAGGACTCGAGTATTCTTGCCCCGTCCAGTTTCTCCCATTCAGGGTTCTGACCGCTTGTCCGGTTTTTGTAGGGGAATCCATGCAGCATATTGGCTGTGGGCACCAGCGAACTGGTGCCGTATTTAAACGCATCATGACGGCCATTGGTTAAGTAATCCTGGCTGAATGATTTTTTATATTTTGCAAAGGCCTTGGGGTCCTCAGCCTTACGTAATGGCGTCTTACCGGGGTCAATCAGTATCCATTTCAGGCATTTCGACCCCATAACGGCGCCGACGCCGCCACGAGCCGCATGTCTTGCGGGGTGACGGCCCTTGCTGCGGTCAGTACAGGCAATGGACGCGCTGGCCAGCATGTGCTCCCCCGCCGGCCCTATGGACATGGCGGAGGCAGATTCAGGGTGATCAGCCAGGAGTTTTTCGCAACAGGCATAATTCCATAGCCCTTTGTATTCATCAGCGGCAACGAGACACACGTCATCACTATTGATGATTAACCCCCAACGGCGGTTGCTATCCAGGGGCCGGCCGGTGATAACGACGGCGCGGTAGCCCAGCCTCATCAGGTCCTGAGCGGGTTCGCCGCCGACGTTGGCTTCTTTTATGCCGCCCGTCAGCGGACTCTTGCAGCCGACCGACAGGCGCCCGGAGGTCGGCGCCATGGAACCGGATAACACGCCCGGCGCTATCACCAGCACGTTACCAGGGCCAAGAGGATCACATTCGGAGGTACACTCCTTGAGAAGCAGCTTGGCGATCAACGCACGGCCGCCGAGATACTTCCACTGTCCGGGATAACGCTCGACAGAGACCGCCTTATGGGTCATGTCGAGGTGAATAATCTTATCGCTGTCCCAGGCTGCCACAGGAAATCTTTCCTAGCGTCTGGCCTCGTCCATCAGGGTTTTCATATCCTTGACAGCCTGGTAAAGACCGCTGAATACAGCCCGGGCAACGATAGAATGACCGATATTCAGTTCAGCGACTTCTCTGAGCGCAGCAACGGGTTTGACATTGTGATAGTGCAATCCGTGTCCGGCGTTGATTTGCAGGGCTGTTTTGGCCGCGTGTTCTACGGCTTGTTCAATTTTATGAAATTCAGCCTGCCGGGATTGGGAGGCAACGCAATCGGCATAGTGGCCCGTGTGAATTTCTATCATGTCAGCGCCGGCATTAACCGCCGCGTCTATCTGTCGTGCATCCGCATCGATGAATAGCGATACTCCGGAGCCATTCGCTTGCAGCCTGGCGCAGGCGGCGCTGATTTTGTCCTGCTGCCCGGCCACTTCCAGACCGCCTTCCGTAGTCAGTTCCTCCCTACGCTCCGGCACAAAACAGCAATAATCCGTCTTGAATTTCTCTGCAAGCGCCAGCATTTCTTCGGTCACGGCCATTTCCAGGTTAATCGGTATCGTCAACACGTCTTTCAGCATCTCCACGTCCCTTTCCTGGATATGCCTGCGATCCTCCCGCAGGTGTATTGTGATCGAATCCGCTCCCGCCTGTTCAGCTAACAGGGCAGCGTGGACCGGTTCGGGATATCGGGTTAACCTGGCCTGGCGCAGAGTTGCCACGTGGTCGATATTAACGCCCAATTTTATCGGTTTCATTGATCGTTACTCCATCCCATATTCAGGTTGAAGTTGTACAATTCCCGGCTGACCAGCGGTTTGCCGCCCAATAAATTTCCCAGCGCCATTCTCATCAGTTGTTTGGCTTCAGCCAGTATGGAGTCATCGCTTAAATTCTCTTCCACCAGGGCCAGTAACGTCCGCCCGGAGATTTTCAAACCGCCTGTCCCGGCCGAAATACATGGTACCGGACCCTGCTCCAACAGGTAATTATAATTCCCATCCGCCTTGATGGCATTGCCTCCTGTATCCGCATCCAGCACCAGTCCATAACCCAATGCTTCAAGCAAACGTTTTTCAAATATCCTGAGCGTGATTTGTTCAGTCGACGTATTCTTTAATTGACCCATTGCTTCTTCATAGGCATCGAAAAGCTCCGGATGAGGTTCATGCCGATGCAGCAGCCTGACCAGCAATTCGTTGACATAAAAGACAGTCAACAGCCCTGCTGCGCCGTACGACTGGTTCCCTGGACAGGGTTCTACCTGGGTCAAGGTGCCCAATTCCCGACGCATCGACCAGGCGACATTGATTTTCCTTCCCGGCTGCAGCAATGCGCGCCTGTCATTTTTCTGCTTTCTGGCCCCTTTGGCAACCATGCTGACCCTGCCGTACAGGCGTGAAAACACGTCCAGTAACAGGCTCGTTTCACGGTAAGAGCGGCTGTGCAGGATGAAGCAGGGATTAAGTTCAACCCCCATATGTTTCAATTAGGAATTAGGAATTAGGAATTACGAATTAAGAGAATAGAAAGCCGTTGATAAGGGACTAATTCGTAATTCCTAATTCCCAATTCGTAATTCGTAATTCCTAATTCGTAATTCCTAGTTGTATCCCAGCATCTTTAACGCCTTGACGTCTTCAGTCCAGCTTTGTTTGGTTTTCACCCAGGTTTGTAAGTATACTTTTTTCGCATAGAATTTTTCCAACTCAATGCGTGCCTCAGCGCCGATTGATTTTAACATTTTGCCGTTTTCGCCAATGATGATGGAGCGGTGCGACTGGCGTTCTACCCAGATAGTGGCAAATATGGATAATAATGCCGTCTCGTCGTTAAACTCATCAACAGTAACGGATATCCTGTAAGGCAGTTCATCTCCCAGGCGCGCCATCACTTTCTCCCTGATGTATTCAGCAGCCAGGAAACGGATACTTTTATCGCTTATTTGATCATCGGGATATAAGGGTTCTCCTGCGGGCAGCATTGAAACGATTTTACGTTCCAACGCTGTGACATCCCGCCGGCGTCTTGCGCTCAGCGGTATAATCTCTGCAAATGGCAGCTTTTCTTTCATGTTATTTATATACGGGAGTAGCGAAGCGGGGTCCTTGAGCAGGTCCAGTTTGTTGATCACCAGTACCAGGGGTGCGCTGATATCCTTTAATAAATCGGCGACAAAGTCATCTTCCCGGCTCCACTTCACGGCTTCGACAACGAACAACACCACGTCGATATGAGCCAATGAGTTGATTACCTCCCTGTTCATGTAGCGGTTGATGGCGCTTTTGTAAGTATTCTGGTAGCC
>JAAXHV010000115.1:0-337 GCA_012270695.1 Gammaproteobacteria bacterium
GGTCTAAATAAGGATAAATCAGGTCGGTAAGTAGAATGCTAAGCATAACTCCGGTGGCGAAAAACAGGTTCACTCCGGAGACCACCAGGTAGTCTCTTCTATCGAGGGCATCCAGAAATAAACGACCTAGCCCCGGCAGGTTGAATATGTTCTCTATGATAACGGAGCCACCTACCAGGATCGGCAACTGCAGGCCGATCAGCGACACCACCGGGATGAGGGCATTTTTAATGGCGTGTCTCACAACAACTACCCCCTCGTTGAGACCCTTGGCCCAGGCGGTCCTGATATAGTCCTGCCTCAGTACCTCCAGCATCATGGTGCGTGTCATCCGCAT
>JAAXHV010000115.1:388-1234 GCA_012270695.1 Gammaproteobacteria bacterium
CGGTGGCGCCCAGCCCCACCAGATTGCCGGGAAGATCATGACCATAAGGGCCAGCCAGAAGTTAGGCGTTGCCAGGCCGATGATGGCCGCGGTGCGCCCCGCGTAGTCGGCGACCGTATCCTGGCGAATCGCCGAGTAGATGCCGACCGGCAGGGCTATCGCTAGCCCGATTACGATTGACAACAAACCAAGCTCAATGGTTACCGGCAATCTACCTAATATCTCCTCCTCTATCGGCAAAGGGCTGCCCCACATTGATTCGCCAAGGGTGCCCTGGAGGATACCGTTGAAGTGGGACTCCTTGGTAATCGGGTCAGGGGTTGGCAACGCTCCTATCCAGCGTCCATACTGCACGTAGACAGGCACGTCTAATCCAAGCATACGCTCAAAAGCTTCACGGTCAACCTCCCCGTAGTAGTGTTCCATCTGACCCACCATCACGTCTATTATATCGCCGGGGATGAAGCGGACCGCGAGAAAGACCAGGATGGTCAATATAAACAGGGTGGGGATTATCAGCAATAACCGCCTGATGATATAGGCTCTCATCTCACACTCCTCCTTGTCATTGCCAACCCTCTTTTTGTCATTGCGGTATATATCCCAACCCCGTATCAGGTACGGGGCAGGCTCCCGTCATTCCCGCGAAAGCGGGAATCCAGAGTAATTTCAAATGGTTGCGTTTTCTGGATTCCGGGTCTTCGCCCGGAATGACAGTAAGAAGGCGCGCCTCGCAATGACATGGTGTATGGGAGCCGGGGGGCTTGAGCCTCCCAGCTCCCTTTTCCCTAAGTGCACCCTAAGGTCAGCCACAAGGGGATGGCCGGGTAGAATCGCGGCGCGCGC
>JAAXHV010000116.1 GCA_012270695.1 Gammaproteobacteria bacterium
CGGCGACGGTCCTGAGGCGGAGGCCCTGCGCGAGGCTTTCGCCATTCCCAACGCGCCGCTTGGGCCTGATCCTGACGAGGATATTCGCACACTTGTGTCCTGGTGGTGGTGGACTTCCTGGGCGGCGGCAACGTTGCGTCCGGACGATACCGTCACCTATACGAACAACTGGCCGCACGAACCGCTGGTGGGCAACAAACCCACCAGTTCCATCTTTATCTGGTCATTCGTCTCAATCGTTCTACTTATCGCCGGTATCGGCGCGCTGTGCTGGTTCTTCCTGCGCGAACGTGAGGAATGGCAAAAGGACACCGAACCGCCAGCCGATTCACCGGACAGGAGTCCGATTAGCGCAGTAGAACCCACCGCCTCCATGAGAGGGGTCGTGAAATATATCTGGATCGTCGGCGCCCTGCTTGGATTGCAGATACTGTTAGGCGCGGTCACCGCACACTACGCCGTAGAGGGCCATGAGTTCTACGGCATACCGCTCTCCGATATAGCGCCTTATGCGTTAACTCGCACCTGGCACGTACAACTTGCGGTGCTCTGGATCGCTACGGCCTGGCTGGGCGCGGGCCTGTATCTTGCTCCCATGATTGCGGGGTCGGAACCGCCCTTGCAGAAGCTCGGCGTGGATATCCTCTGGACCGCATTGGTGATTGCGGTATTGGGTTCACTGGCAGGGGAATGGCTGGCGTTGACCGGGCGCATGACGGATCCTGCCATGGTCTACTGGTTCGGCCACCAGGGCTATGAATTCATCGACATGGGACGTTTCTGGCAGATACTGATCTTTGCCGGCCTGCTGATCTGGCTGGGCTTGATGGCCCGTTGCCTTGTGCCGGCCATCCGCTCCGGCGGCGCAGACAAACACCTTCTTATTCTCCTGTTTATTTCCTCAGCAGGGATTGGCCTCCTGTTCGGCGCCGGGTTTCTCTATGAACGGGATACCCACCTGACCATCGCGGAATACTGGCGCTGGTGGGTCGTGCATCTATGGGTCGAGGGCGTGTTTGAGGTATTCGCCACCGCCTGGGTTGCTTGGGTCTTCGTGCACATGAAGCTGTTGCGCCCATCGACCGCGGCGGTATATGTCATGTTCTCGGCGATGATCTTCCTGGGAGGCGGTGTGCTCGGCACGTTCCACCACCTGTATTTCGCCGGCACGCCGGAACCGGTGCTGGCGCTTGGCGCGGTGTTCTCCGCACTTGAGGTGGTGCCGTTGGCACTAATCGCCTTCGAAGCCCACGACCACTGGCGCGCGGAGCGCCATGCGCCCTGGGTTGCCCGTTATCACCTGCCGTTGATGTTTTTCCTGGCCGTGGCGTTCTGGAACCTGGTTGGCGCCGGCGTGCTCGGTTTTCTCATCAACCCGCCCTTGTCGCTTTATTACCTGCAAGGGTTGATGACGACGCCGACCCATGGCCACGCCGCGCTGTTCGGGGTCTACGGCATGCTGGGTATCGGTCTCATGCTGCTCTGTCGCCGCGACCTGCCCCAGGTGGAAGGCGCCTGGTCCGATCGCACCCTGCGCTGGGTATTCTGGCTGTTCAACGGAGGACTGGCGCTGATGGTATTCGCATCGCTGTTGCCCCAGGGCATCATTCAGGCGCTGGTGTCCTTCGACCAGGGTTACTGGTATGCTCGAGCGCCTGAACTCCTGCATTCGCCGCTGATGGAAGCGCTGGTCTGGCTGCGGGTGCCGGGCGACGTTGTATTCGCGGCAGGCGCCGTACTGCTCCTGGTTTTTCTCGCCCGGCTGGAACTTGGCGGGCGTTCTGCATCCTGAGACATTGCACGTGAAAAATATGCCGGGCATACGACATTCTCTGAACTACACTTTACGCAACCTGTTTTGTTGCCTGCTGATATTATTCTCGGCGGCAGCGTGCGAGGAAAGCAGCGAAGCAGACAGATCAACAAAAAACACCGTAGACAGCAACAATTCGGAAAAACTCATCCTGGTGTCCGGTGTCACCGGCAGACAGGGAGGAGCAGTGGCAAGAGAGTTGTTATCCCGTGGTTACCGTGTGCGCGGCCTGAGCCGTAATCCTGGTAGTGAACGTGCGCAACAGCTTGCCCGTCTCGGCATTGAGATGGTCAAGGGTGATTTCAACGATATCGATTCATTAAATCAGGCAACACAAGGTGTTTACGGCGTTTTTTCCGTCCAGAATTTCTGGGAACACGGCAAGCAGGCAGAAATCAGGCAGGGAAGCAACCTGGCGGATGCCGCCAAACAGGCCGGAGTGAGCCATTTTGTCTATACGTCCGTTGCCAACGCCGATCAAAACACCGGGATTCCGCATTTTGACAGCAAGTATGAGATTGAAGAATATATCAAATCCATACAGTTGCCCTATACGGTAATCAGGCCCGTATCATTCATGGAAAACTGGGAATATGCCCGCGCTGATATTGAAAACGGAGTAATTTACGGGCCGCTGTCGCCGGCAACGCGCCACCAGCATATTACCGTTAAGGATATTGGCCGTTTTGCCGCCGAGGCGTTTGATAATCCTGCCGAATGGTTGGGTGTATCCATCGACATTGCCGGTGATGACCACACCCAACTGGAAATTGCCGGGTTATTCTCCCGAGTTACCGGGAAAGACGTCAGCTATGTCCAGGTCACCTGGGATGAATTTGAAGCACAGCAAGGCGAAGAAATGACCATTATGGAGAAGTGGTTCGAAAATGTGGGCTATAGTGTGGACGTGGAGAAGCTGCGCGGCAACTATCCCTGGCTTACTTCCCTGGAGCAGTATTTGCTGGAAAACGGCTGGTAAAGTGACTGCTTTATGGGCGCATCCGCCGGGACACATGTTTTTACGGAAAGCGCCGAACCGGGGCAACTCGCCGGCAGGTTAAGGGAGCTCGTTTGCCAGCGTCGCCGGCCACAAGACCCCGACCGACCGTATATACAAGGGCTGGATTAATGCATTATAAAATAGGGGTTGATACGGGAGGGACTTTTACGGATGTGGTTGTTTTGGATGAACAGGGAAACATTACAACCGGTAAACATCTGACTACCTACCACGATTTCTCGGAAGGCGTCGGCAGTTCGCTGGCTGTTGCGGCGGAAAAACTGTCGATCAGCCTGGAACAGTTACTGGGTAACTGTGTTGCATTCGCCTATGGCACCACTATCGGCACCAATGCCATTGCCACGCGAACCGGCGCAAAAGTCGGCATGTTAACCACGAAAGGCGCCCGGGATACCATTCATATAGCACGCGGGTTGTCACGCTGGACCGGTTTATCGGAAGCCGAGACCAAACACATGGCGACAACCATAAAACCCGCGCCGCTCGTCCCTAAAAAGTTAATCAGGGAGATACGCGAACGGGTGGATTATTCCGGCAGCGAGGTGGTGCCGTTGCATGAGGACGACGTGCGCAGGGCAGTAACGGAACTGGTCGAGCAAGGCGCGGAAAGTATTGCCATTTGCTACTTATGGTCGTTTGCCGACAGCGGGCACGAATTGAGAACAAAGGAGATTGTACGGGAACTGTACCCGGAGCTGTATAGCTGCACTTCCTTTGAAGTGGTGCCGCTGGAAGGGGAATATGAGCGCTTCATCACCACGGTGCTGGACGCTTATGTGGGGCCTGCAACCCTGAGTTATATGAAATCCGTATCCGGATTTCTCAGGGAAAAAGGGTTGAAACCGAGATTGTTGCTGATGAAAGCCGATGGCGGGATAGCGTATTCAGACTCCGTG
>JAAXHV010000117.1:0-17503 GCA_012270695.1 Gammaproteobacteria bacterium
CTGAAAATGACCATTATCCCCCTCATTATCGCCGCGGTCATCAGCGGCATTGCCTCCCTGGGTGCGGGTTCAGGGGGATTGCAGCGCCTGGGCGGTCTGACCGTGGTGTACTATTTCTGCACCACCGCCATCGCTGTCCTGGTAGGGCTGTTCATCGTGAATATCATCCAGCCCGGCGTTGGTGTTACCGAAGTGAGCCAGGTGGTTCCAGACCGGGTCAGCGGCAAGGAAGAAACCGGTTTCGTTGAGATCATCCATTCGTTAATCGGCTCAAATATCGTCGCCTCAATGGCGGAAACCAAATTGCTGGAAGTGATCGTATTTTCCATCCTGTTTGCCGTTGCGCTGACCACTATCGGCGAACGCGCCAAGCCTCTGGTGGCTTTTTTCGATGGATTAAATGAAGTAATGATAAAAATCGTCGTCTGGATCATGTATTTTGCTCCTATCGGTATCTTCGCCCTGATTTCATCGAAACTCGGAGATAGCGGAGGCGGGGAACATTTCTGGCGTGAAATTCTGGCAGTGGGTAAATACATGATGACGGTCATCATCGGATTGACACTGCATTTTATGGTGTTGTTAACGATCCTGCTAGTCGTCAGCAGGCGCGGGCGCCAGTTCATTGCTACGATGTCCAAAGCGCTGATAACGGCATTCGGTACCGCCAGTTCATCGGCGACCCTGCCCCTGACAATGGAATGCGCACTGGAAGCCAACGTGGATAAACGGGCCGTCAAGTTCGTCCTGCCCCTGGGCTCTACGGTCAATATGGACGGCACCGCGCTTTATGAGGCGGTGGCCGTGATGTTTATCGCCCAGGCTTACGGCATTTACATGACCCCAACTGACCAGGTCGTGATTTTTATCACCGCCACCCTGGCCGCGATAGGCGCGGCGGGCATCCCCGAGGCCGGCCTGGTCACCATGGTGATCGTGCTTACCGCGGTGGGCTTGCCCATGGAGGGCATCGGCCTGCTGCTGGCCGTGGACTGGTTCCTGGACCGGCTGAGAACAACCGTGAACGTCTGGGGCGACAGCGTGGGATCTACTGTAATCGAAAAAATCTGTTTTAAATAACTATCCCGGATTTCCCACCAGATCGCTTGTGGTCAATCGTCTGTCCTGACGATTTGTCATCGCATCAGCTGGTGAGAGACCCGGGCTGGAAATGCGGGTCAGCATTCTCGTCTCCTCAGCGCTTTCATAATACGCTCCGTTCATGTACCTCACGCCAGTTCCGGGCGTGCAGACATTATAAATCGTGGTTGTTCTGACGATGGTTCCTGTAATGTATGTATTTTAATATGTATAACAAATTTTTATATATTTAGTTTTTTTTATTTTTTGTTATATTATTATTCGTAATAAATAATCTGCACGATAGTATGCGATTAAGTAATAGCTCGATCTTTTTCGTCAAGCTAATTTATATCAGTTATGCATTTTCAGAAGAAACCCGGGGAACGATATATAAAAGACGATTTATATCTCGAAGATTCAGTCACCTTCCTGATATACAGGATCAACAACGCGTTAACCCATAATTTTCGCAGCGATCTGGGCCCCATAAAAATCTCGAACCAGGAATGGAGCGTATTGTCCAGTTTGAAATCCCGTGGCGGGCGCAGCACTATCAGTGAACTGTCTGTCTGTACAACAATCAAACAACCCGTCATCAGTCGTATTATTACCGAGATGCAGGAAAATGGACTGGTACAGAAATCCCAGAACAAAAATGATCTGCGTATCACTGAGGTAAAGCTCAGCGGTAAGGGTAATAAACTTTTTGACTCTATCTTACCTATTGCAACGCGGCAGCGGGAGAATGCCTTGGCGAATATCAATGAGGGGGATATCGATCATCTGAGGCAGACTCTGAAAAAAATACAACATAATTTAGGAGTAAAATCCCTGGCAAACCGTTACAGCCAATAAAACAGCTTGCAGGCTTAGGCCAATATGACAAGCGACGGTGAGAGCTGCGGGTTAGTTCATCCGTAGCATTATCACAGCTACAACGTCTCCTCATAAACGGTTATATCCGCATTTGCTTGCAGGTAATCGTTGAACTCCGCCCAGACCGATGAAGTATGGGCGCGCAGTAATTGACCGCGTACAGCGTCCAGTTCTTCCTGTTCTATGCTATCCCGGTCTGCCATGGTGACGGAATAGACGATAACGATTGTGTAATCCCCGGTTCCCAGGGAAGCGCCGTCGTAGAGAGGTTTGCCGGTCTCCGGTATGCCCGCCCTGAACGCCGTGCGCAATACTGCCCGGTTGATATTTTCATCATCCTGGGTAATACCCGTGGCAGTTCTCCAGTTCAAGGAAAATTCCAAGGCCAGCTCTTCTTTTGACTTTCCCTGCTCCAATTGCCCCAGGATGGCTTCACCCCGCTCCCTGCTCCGGTCCCTTGCCTGCTCATATTTTAACCGGGTAATGATTTCATCCCGTACATCATCAAGAGGTTTTTTCATGGAAGGGCGGTGTTCCAGCACGCGTAAAACGATATAACGATCATTCTCCAACTCAAGGAGTTCACTGTTATTTTCCTGCAGCAGCACTTCCTCACTGAACGCTGCTGAAATGACACCCGGTTCTGCAACAATACCCACACCCGGGTCCTCCCGGCTGATAAAATCGCTCTTTTGCACCTGAAGCCCCAATTCTTCCGCCGCCACTTCCAGGGTATCGGGATATTCATAGGTCAGAGCCGCCAACCGGTCCGTCAGTTCATAGAGTTGCTGCTCTGCCTTCTCTTCCCGCAAGTCCTGCTCCACTTCTTCACGCTTGCCTTCCAGCGTGGCCTCAGTACCCCCCTGGATTTCATCCACTGCCATGATATGGAACCCGTGACGGGATTGTACCGGGTCACTGATCTCTGCGGCCTCCATGGAAAAAACCACCTCATCGACTTCTGCCTCTAATACACCTTTAGTGAGGAAACCGAATTCACTGAACTCAATGGCATCCTCATACTCGCCGGAGTGATTTACCACAACCTGTTCCATCTCCTCACCTTCCTTGACCAGCGCATACAACTCGTCGGCTTTCGCTTTCATCTCGTCAAGAGTCGCCTCTGAGGGTTCTTCAGGCAACTTGACCAGTATCTGTTTTACCTTGCGGGTTTCCTCTATCTCATAATTTTGCTTGTTTTCGTTGAAGTAGGTCCCAAGTTCCCACTCTTCCAGGTAGACTTCCTCGGCAATCCTGGCCAGGGACAGAACCAGGTAGGCAATTCGGACCTTTTCCGGTTCCATGTAGCGGTCTTTATTTTCAAAATGTGACTGAACCTGCTCGTCTGTCACCTGTATGGTTTCCTTCAGTTCATCAGAGGACAGCAGCGTATAGGAGAATTCACGGGTTTGATGCATGATGCCGGAATACGCGGAAACCTCGGGTTGTGTTACAAAATCCGTTGCAACCAGCGCACTGCGCAGTTGTTCGACTGTCATATCCTGTTTTATCCTGGCCAGGAAGGCCGCAGGCGTCAGCCCGCTTCGATTTACGGCAAGTTCAAACAGTGACATGTTAAATCCGGTATCGTCGTTGAATACAGGTACCTGGCGGATATTTCTCCATACTTCCTGTTCACCCACGTACAAACCGGCTTTCCTCCCAGCCTGCTTCAACAACTGGGTTTGTACCAGGTCTTCAGTTGCCCGTTTTTTAATCAGAGGCTCCACTTCCTCCCCGACCGGAGCGCCGGATAGGGATTGCCATTGCTGACGCGTATCCTGGTAGGCACGCTGAAACTCCGCAAGGGTGATCTCGTCACCATTGACGTCAATGGCAATCACCCCGCCTGACTGATCAAAATAATAGTTGATCCCCCAGAACGCGAAAGGAATGATCATGATGGTGAAGATGATTACGGCTATCCAGCCTTTCACCTGGTCCCTGATCGCCTGTAACATTCAGTAAGCCCGATATTCTTATGTCGTCATGCCGACGCAAAGCGAAAGCCAGCAAAATACATCGTCGTCTCTGGCGGCACGTTGGTTTAAACAGTGACCGGGCGCGCCCACAGGCACGCCCGTGTCATTTCTGGCGGAGTGGACGGGACTCGAACCCGCGACCCCCGGCGTGACAGGCCGGTATTCTAACCAACTGAACTACCACTCCGTAAGCTGGTGGGTGCTGAGGGGCTTGAACCCACGACCTCCGCCTTGTAAGGGCGGCGCTCTCCCAACTGAGCTAAGCACCCGAAACACGCAGTATAACAAAAAAGATGAGCCTTGTCCGAGGAATCAGGCATCCCCTATCAAACCCTGATCAACCTTTACTTACGGGACTGTGCGACAAACAAAAGAAAACTGAATCTGCAGTGGAGGTAAAGATAGTAGGAGAAATGACTCTCCCTCTCCTTAATGAGGAAGAATGGCTTCCTTACCCTCATCAGGCGCGATTGTTTCCTTTTTAACGATCGCAGTTTCCCCTTGTTCAGATTTCGGTCGGGGCATGTGCTGCAGCGCTATTTCCAGCACTTCGTCGATCCAGCGGACCGGCTTGATAATAAGGTTTTGCTTGATGTTCCTAGGGATCTCAACCAGTTCTCGCTCATTTTCAGAGGGAATCAGAACCGTCTCGATGCCGCCTCGCAGCGCCGCCAGCAATTTTTCCTTCAGCCCGCCGATTGGCAGGACTTCTCCGCGCAGGGTTATCTCACCGGTCATGGCAACGTTTGCCCGCACCGGGATATTCGTCAGGGCTGACACGAGCGCCGTACACATTGCCACACCGGCACTGGGTCCGTCCTTGGGCGTGGCGCCTTCCGGCACGTGAATATGAAAATCCCGTTCCTTGTAAAATCCCGCGTCGATCCCCAGGATCTCACAGCGGCTCCGCACTACGGTACGCGCCGCCTCGATAGACTCCTTCATCACGTCGCCCAAATGACCGGTACGGATTGCTTCGCCCTTACCCGGTACGACCGTTGCCTCAATGGTCAGCAAATCACCGCCGATTTCAGTCCAGGCCAACCCCGTTACCTGCCCTACCCGGTCTTCTTCCTCTACGCGGCCATAACGGAATTTCTTGACGCCAATCAGTTTCTCCAGTTTTGTCGGCGTGACGGATAATCGTTTCAACTCCGTTTTCTGTAACAACCTGGTCACGATTTTACGGCAGATATTGGCTATTTCCCGCTCCAGGTTGCGCACCCCTGCTTCCCGGGTGTAGTAGCGTATGATCTCCCTGATGGTCGCTTCACCGAGGCTGATCTCATCCTGATTGAGGCCATTACGTTCCAATTGCTTGGGAATCAGGTATTTCCGGGCGATATTTATCTTTTCATCTTCCGTGTAACCGGATATACGGATAACCTCCATACGATCCAGCAACGGCGCCGGGATATTAAGGCTGTTTGCCGTAGTCACGAACATGACCTCTGACAGGTCGTAATCCACCTCCAGGTAATGATCGACAAAAGTATGGTTCTGCTCAGGGTCAAGGACTTCCAGCAAGGCCGAAGCCGGGTCGCCGCGAAAATCCATGGCCATCTTGTCTACCTCGTCCAGCAACATCAGGGGATTTTTGGTGCCTACCTTGGCCATGCTCTGCAATATTTTGCCCGGCAGCGAGCCGATATAGGTGCGCCGATGGCCTCTTATCTCGGCCTCATCGCGTACCCCGCCCAGCGACATACGGATGAATTTCCGATTCGTGGCCCGGGCAATGGAGCGACCCAGGGAGGTTTTCCCCACACCCGGAGGCCCGACCAGGCACAATATCGGGCCCTTGAGTTTTTTCACCCGTTGTTGCACAGCCAGGTATTCCAGGATGCGCTGTTTTACCTTATCCAGGCCGTAATGATCCTCTTCCAGGATCTGCTCCGCCTTATTGATATCCCGCGAAATCTTGCTGCGCTTCTTCCAGGGCACGTTTACCAGCCAGTCGATGTAATTCCTTACCACCGTCGCTTCGGCTGACATGGGCGGCATCAGCTTTAACTTATTCAACTCGGCATCCGCTTTTTTCCTGGTATCCCTGGGCATACCTGACCGGGCTATTTTCCCGGTCAATTCCTCCATCTCGTTGGGCGCCTCGTCCATCTCCCCCAGTTCCTTCTGGATCGCCTTCATCTGTTCGTTCAGGTAGTATTCGCGCTGGCTTTTTTCCATCTGCGATTTAACCCGCCCGCGAATGCGCTTTTCCACGTTCAGGAGGTCGATTTCCGTTTCCATCAAGCTGATCAGGAATTCCAGGCGTTCACGCACGTTCACTTTTTCCAGTACAGCCTGCTTCTCTTCAATCTTGATCGACATGTGTGCTGCGATGGTATCGGCCAGACGGGAAGGATCGTCGATACTGGAGAGTGAAGACAGGATTTCAGGAGGCACTTTCTTGTTCAGCTTCACGTATTGTTCAAACTGGTTCAAAGCAGGCCGTAGCAGTATCTCGATAGCCCGCTCCTCCGGTATTTCCTCTTCAAGCAATTCGGTATTGGCAAAAAACATCGAATCCGTTTCGATAAAATCGATGACGCGAGCACGTTGCGCGCCCTCCACCAGCACCTTGATCGTACCATCGGGCAACTTCAATAACTGCAGGATATTGGACATTGAACCGATATCGTATATCTGGTCCGTTCCCGGATCATCTTCACTGGCACTCTTCTGGGCAACCAGCAGGATCTGTTTATTGCCGGCCATGGCGGTGTCTAATGCCTTGATGGACTTTTCCCGCCCGACAAACAGCGGAATAACCATATTGGGATAAACTACGACGTCGCGTAACGGCAAAACGGGAAATACGTGTAGCTGGCGTTTGGAGGCTGTCGACATGTCAGTTCGTGATCTGTAAATATTCTCTTCTAATGGGGACGACCGAAACAGAATTCAAGGTTCGGAAGGTCATCTCCCGGTAAAACCAGTTACTGTCACGCCAGCGTCAGGGCGAATCCAACCGATAAACGACGCCGCGTCAGCGCCCTCAGTTACTCCGGCTCCTTATGTTCACCTGCACGGTAACCCCTAATCTGCATCCGAAGCTGCCCTCGGTAGTTCTCTGCCTTCATAGATCATCAACGGCTTGGACTCTCCGCTGATCACACCCGCGTCGATCACCACTTTAGTGACCCCATCGGTTGATGGCAGGTCATACATGGTATCCAGCAATACGTTCTCCATGATTGAGCGCAAACCGCGGGCGCCGGTTTTTCTTTCCATGGACTTCCTGGCGACATTGCGCAACGCATCATCACGAAATTCTATTTCACAGTTTTCCATGTCGAACATACGTTCGTATTGCTTGGCAAGCGCATTCTTCGGCTCAACCAGAATCCTGACGAGTTGGTTTTCATCCAGTTCATCCAGTGTCGCGACCACGGGCAGGCGACCGACAAACTCAGGAATAAGGCCGTACTTGATTAAATCTTCGGGCTCGACAGTCTGGATCAAGGCGCTCAGACTCTTCCTGTCCGACAGGCTCTTCACTTCAGCGGAAAATCCGATGCCGGCTTTTTCCGAACGTTCACGGATAATTTTGTCCAACCCGGCAAACGCGCCGCCGCAAATGAACAGAATATCGGCCGTATTCACTTGCAGGAATTCCTGCTGCGGATGTTTGCGCCCCCCCTGTGGAGGGACAGACGCCACTGTGCCCTCGATCAACTTCAACAAGGCCTGCTGCACCCCTTCACCGGATACGTCGCGGGTGATCGACGGATTGTCGGACTTACGGGAAATTTTATCTATTTCATCGATATAAACGATGCCCGTCTGCGCCTTTTCCACGTCGTAATCACATTTCTGCAACAGCTTCTGGATAATATTCTCAACATCCTCTCCCACGTAACCCGCCTCGGTCAGCGTAGTGGCGTCGGCTATGGTAAACGGCACATTGAGCAAGCGCGCCAGGGTCTCAGCCAGCAGGGTTTTACCGCTGCCGGTGGGGCCGATGAGCAGGACGTTACTCTTCGCCAATTCCACGTCGGACTTTTTCACGCCCTGGTCAAGACGCTTGTAGTGGTTATAAACGGCTACCGACAAAATCTTTTTCGCGAGATCCTGCCCGATGACGTACTCGTTCAGTATCTCATTGATTTCATGCGGTGTCGGCAAGCTGCTGGCAGATCCGGATATCACCCTCTCCTGGATTTCCTCCCAGATGATGTCGTTGCATAATTCGACACATTCGTCGCAGATAAATACGGAAGGGCCGGCAATCAGTTTACGCACTTCATGCTGGCTTTTGCCGCAGAATGAACAGTAAAGAAGTCTGTCGCCTTCGCCCGCCTTACCCTGTTTGTTGCCGGTCATAACATGCCCTGGATAACTTTGCTCTTGATCGTTTCTAAACCCGTCCCGGAACTATTTCAACACATCGTCTTCCGGATTCGGCGTGGACTCGCGCGTCAGCAGAACCGCATCAACGAGTCCGTAGTTCTTTGCCTCCTCCGAGCTCATGAATTTATCACGCTCCGTGTCCTGCTGTATTCTACCAATAGATTGCCCCGTATGCCTCACCAGAATCTGATTCAGCCTCTCACGCGCTTTCAAGATCTCTCGCGCATGAATATCAATATCAGTCGCCTGCCCCTGAAAACCGCCCAGGGGCTGATGGATCATAACCCGGGAATGCGGCAGACAAAAGCGTTTGCCAACGGCGCCGCCAGCCAGTAACAAAGCTCCCATGCTGGCTGCCTGACCGACACACATGGTACTGACGTCCGGTTTGATAAACTGCATGGTATCGTAAACCGCGAGACCGGCAGAAACCGGCCCTCCCGGGGAATTAATATAAAAGTGGATATCCTTGTCAGGGTTCTCCGACTCGAGAAACAGCAATTGCGCCACAATCAGGTTCGCTACGTGATCCTCGACCGCGCCCACCAGGAAAACCACCCGCTCCTTCAACAGTCGGGAATAAATGTCATAGGCGCGTTCGCCGCGAGACGTCTGCTCCACGACCATAGGAACCAGGTTGAGAGCCTTGATGTCTGAGTCATGCATCTTAATTAGTCTGCCCTTTATTCATCAGTTCGTCAAACGACAGAGACACTTCTATCACCTTACTGCGAGTGGCAATCCAGTTAATCACCTCATCTTCAAGAGCCAGGGCTTCAATCTCAGCCATGCGTTCCTTGTCATTGTAATACCAATTAATCAAAGCTGCAGAATCTTCATAACTTTGCGCTCTTTTTTCAATGATTTCCCTGACTTTTTCCGGACTCGCCCGCAATTGTTGGGAACTGATAATCTCTGCAGTCAGCAATTGCAATGCGACCTGTCGTCGGGCCGTGGTTTGCAGTTCAACCGAATCTGCCACCTTTGAGAAAACCTCCCTGGAGATTCCGCGCTCATCCATATCCTTGACAAACATGTCCCGCATGCGTCGGAATTCGGCGTCTACCAGGGTATTGGGCAGTTCAATTTCATTGGCTTCATAGAGTGACTGCATAATGGCGTCGCGATAGCGGGTGCGGGTAGCGACTTCCACTTCCCGTTCCATGTGCCGGCGAATTTCCTGCCTGAATGCCTGCTCACCTCCCTCGTTCACGCCAAACGCTTCGAAGAACTGTGCATCCAGATCAGGCAGGACGGCTTGTGCAACGTGATTGACCTCCAATTCAAACACCACCGGTTTGCCGGACAGATCTTCATTATTATAATTTTCCGGGAAAGTCAGGTCCAGGTTGAGTGACTGGCCGGCAGATGCGCCGATTAATCCCTCTTCCAAGCCCGGGATCAGGACTCCCTCACCAATTTCAATATCCATGTCTTCCATCCTGAGATTATCAAGCGCCTTGCCGTCGACCAGGCCCCGGCAATTGACGTTAACCCTGTCGCCTTCCCGCGCAGCCCGTTCCTCGACCCGGAAATCACGCCGTTGCCGGCGCAGCTTTTCTATCATCCTGCCGACGTCAGTATCGCTGATGGGACAAGTCGGTTGCTCTATTTCCAGGTCTTCGACCGGATTGAGTTTGATTTCCGGCATCACCTCAAAGGTGGCGGTATATGACAGACCCTCACCGACTTCCTCCCGCAAGGGGTCAATCAACGGCCTGCCCACGGGTTTCAGGTCTTCCGCGGTCACTGCCTCGTAAAAAGATGAGGTGACCAGCTTTTCCACCACCTCCTTGCGAACCTGGGCGCCAAATCGCTGTTTGATCACGCGCAAGGGCGCCTTGCCCGGGCGAAACCCTTGTATCCGACTCGTCCTGGTCATGGATTTAAGCCGTTCTTCCACTGCGCTGGAGATGCGTTCCTCCGGCACGTCTACGGTAACGCTTCTCTCAAGAGCGCCTGTTGTTTCAACTGAAACCTGCATATTTCATTGTCCTGATTCGGAGTTTCCCTGAAGCAATGGTGCGAAAGGAGAGACTCGAACTCTCACGGGTTACCCCACTGGAACCTAAATCCAGCGCGTCTGCCAATTCCGCCACTTTCGCGCCACAGGTGAGACCTTGTCATATCCCACAGAAAACACAGAGCAGGACTGAAAGACAGTTTCTCTGGTTTCCTGCCTGGTTATTATACATCAGTCCGGATTTGTCATCCCATCACTTGGTGAGACACCGGGCTAGCGGGTAGCGGGGACAACGGGACGGTTTATTCAGAGGCATTCCTTGGCGAACGATTTACATGTCCGCATACACTTTTTGGTCACAACGTCCGCGCCAGGGTTAATCATTACACACTCCTCTCCCCACCTGGAACAAACAGTCATACATCTTCTCTCATCCCGGTTTTCTTCACTTGTGGCAGGAAGCTGCAGACTGGCGGTTTCTGGCTGGGCTTTAACATTGCTGTTTTCATATTCCAGCGCGAGGATCATCGAAGCGGGGGCTGCTGGCAACACCGGCGACGCAGAGGATGGGTGTTGCAGTAAAGACGAAGCGTCAAATATCGAGGCGGCTATAACAAGGGTAGGTAGAAAATACATACATATAAGCCATTTTTTCATACAGCTATTAAACAACAATAACTTTAGACTGGCAACAGAAAAAAAGTTCAGAAAAATTCGATGATCTGTTTCATCAGGGTGATCGGATATCCTTCAGGATCTCACGGGCAGCGTTATGTCCCGGACAACCACTGACCCCACCCCCGGGGTGTGCGCCGGAACCACACAGGTAAAGGCCTCTGACCGGCATGCGATAATCGGCGTATCCGGCTACGGGTCTTAACGAGAAGAGCTGATCCGGCTGGATACAGCCGTGGAAGATATCGCCGCCAATCAGTCCGAACTCCCGTTCCAGGTCCAGCGGGCTAAGCGCTATACGACCGATGACCGCTTGCCTGAAATTGGGAGCGTAGTCGTTGACGGTATCGATGATTAAATCCGCGACCTGTTCTTTCACATCATCCCAGGTCTTACCGCCAGGCAGTTGTGGGTTGAAATGCTGGCAAAACAGGCTGGCAACGTGTTTGCCTTCCGGCGCCAGGGTATTATCGTAGAGTGAGGGAACCATCATGTGGACGATGGGTTTTTCCGACCAACCCAGGTTCACGGCGTCGTTATAGGCCTGCTCGTTGTACTGCATTGAGTTTGTGACAAACACGCTGCCCTGCAGGTAACGTTCGTAATCCGGTTTTCCGTGGAGGCAACGGAAGCGCGGCAACTCGTCCAGCGCCACGTTCATGCGGAACGTGCCGGAGACACAGCGGTAATGGTCAACCTGACGTATGAAATCATCTTCGAGATATGCCGGATCGACCAGTTTCTGGAACAGCAACTTCGGATTGACATTCGCCGCGGTGACTTTTGCGTGGATCTCCCGCCCGTCTTCCAGCTTGACACCACAAGCCCGATTATCATTCACAATTACTTCCTGCACCGGCGCGCTGACTTCAATCTCGACGCCCTGGGCCTCAGCAGACTTCGCCAGCGCTTGTGTGATCCCGCCCATCCCGCCTGTGACGTGCCCCCAGCGTCCTTTTTTTCCGTTTACCTCACCGAACATGTGATGCAGCAACACGTAGGCCGAACCGCCGGAATAAACCGATTGCATGTTCCCGACCATGGCGATATAACTCTCCAGCGCGAGGATCAGGTCTCCGCCGAACCACTGTTTCAGGTAATCGCCCACACTCATAGTAAACAGCTTGAGCGTTTCCCGTTGCAGCCTGGAATCCAGCCGGCGCACCCTGTTGGCCAGTTTCCCGGCGCGCCACAGATCGGTTAACCCCCCGCCGATATTCGGTGGCGTCTCCAGCACCATATCCCGCAATACGTCGGCGACCTGCTGGATCACGGTTTCATATTCGAGGTAGGCTTCATCGTCTCCCGGGTAGGCTTGTCGTAACTGCGCGAAGAACTGTTCATGGTCGCTGTCGGCGAACAGGTATGTATCATCTACGCCAAGCACCAGTGCCGTAAATTCCCTGTCCTTTATTTCCAGGCCGTATTTATGCAGTTCCAGGTCGCGGATCACCTTGGGATTGAGCAAGCTCACCGCATAAGAACAAGTTGAATTTTGGTAACCGGGATGGAACTCTTCCGTGACGACCGCGCCGCCCACCAGGTGGCGGCGTTCAACCACTTTCACCTTCAATCCCTTGCGAGCCAGGTAGTTGGCGCAGGTCAACCCGTTGTGTCCAGCGCCGATGATGACAGCATCATACGTTGAGTTCATAGTTACGTTGTGTCATCTCGCATTCAGGGTGCGACCGGAGACACTATCTGTTGGTCTGAGGGTTTCATTGACCCTTTGTACCCCTCACTGCCTGGAGTGAGGCCACTTGCAAGGGTTGTGTTCTACCTGATGTTTACTTCCAGCTATATGTAATCGTGCCACCGGCCCAGCGTGGGTTGGCATAGGCATCCGTGGCGAAGGATAAACCGCTGATATCCAGCGTATAGAGACGGTATTCCGTATCGCTCACGTTATTGACAAAGGCAGCCAGCTTCCAACGTTCGTCTCCACTGGTATAGCTGACACGGAAGTTCCCGATGACAAAGGAATCTTCCTGGTCGATGGGCGCGCACAGTACGCTGAAACAGAAATTATCCGAGTAGTTGAAATCACCCTGGATCGCCATGGTGCCGCCTAATGCCGACCATTCATACCGGGCCAGCCCATTTATACTGATATCCGGGGCATACGGCAGGTCATTATCAACGTAGCGACCGCTGGGCAGAAGGACATCCTTGACCTCACTGTCTATGAATGCCGCGCCAAAACGGAAACTCAGGCGGTCGGTAGGCGCCAGCACCAGTTCAACTTCGCCGCCGACTGCTTCTGCATCCAGGTTGATTATGGTCAGGGAAGCCGGTATCACGCCCGGAATGATAACGAAAGCCTGGTAGTCCTGGTAATCGTAATAAAAAGCATTGGCATTCAACTGTGCCCGCCCATCCATGAAGGTGGTTTTGATACCCAACTCCCAACTATGCAGGACCTCTTCATCGTGTGGGAACGTTGGTATGGGCGTAGTAGGATTACCGCCGGCAACCACTCGCGATCCTCCGGCTTTATGGCCGCGGTTGAAGCTGGCGAATACCAGGGTATCTTCGGTCGGGCGCCAGTCGATTTCAAACTTGGCGGACACGTTTTCAAAACTCTGGTCGAACAGGTCGAAATGCGGATCGTCCCTGAGGTCAAACGGGATGGTGAGAGTGAATCCCAGGCCGGTGACGTTTCCACCCAGGACGTCCGCCGATTCGAACACCGTATACCTGTCATCTTCGGTGTAACGTAACGCCGCAATCACTCCCCAGTTCTCGTTAAAGTCATACTCCAGGTGCCCGAAAACGGCCCAGGACTCCGTATCTACATTATTAGTCGTCGGTCCTGAAATATAAGAAGTGGGTTCTCCGAAGGAATAGGTCGGTGAGAAGAAGGGAAGGTCCAGAAAGTAATCCAGATTGCCGGCATGATCGATATCCAGGTAATAAAATCCTGTAGTCCAGCGCAGGTTCTCACCCACGTTACCGTTTAATCTCAGTTCCTGGGAGAACTGTTCAAAATCCTGGTCGGTAATAAAGACAAAAACAGGATTGGGGGAACCGTCCGTGTCCTCGCCGTAGTTTTTATTCATCTGCAGGTAATCGGTGATCGATGTTACGGTTACTGCGCCGGCATCCCAGGTCAGCCTGCCGGTAATGCCGGCGATTGAGCGGCGAAATTCACCGATATAATCGTAGGAACCGGTGAAGGGATCGTCATCAGGGTCCCGGTAACCGTAAAAGTCACATCCGGGACAGAACCCGTTTACCAGTGAATCCGGGCTGATTTCAAAACCAAGACCGTCTTCGTCTGCCGAGATGGGTGAATGCGTGTAGGCATTGCCGTTTTCATCATCATTGGCATAGTGCGCTTTCAGGTTCACCGTCACGTTCTCAGCGGCGCGAAATTCCAATTGGCCGCGTAATGCATAGTGCTCACTGCCCCGCACGTCCGGTCCAATCCGGTTCTCCCCCACCCCATCATGAAAATTACCGGCGAATGACACCCGTGCGAGGAGGTTGTCGGTCAGCGCTCCGCTGATTGCTCCTTCAAATTTCTTCTGATCGTAAGAGCCATAGGTAAATTCAGCATAGCCTTCGGGCTCTTCAGTCGGTTTCACGCTGATATAATGTAATAACCCGCCTGTCGCGTTTCGGCCGAATAAGGTTCCCTGCGGGCCACGCAACACTTCCACCCGTTGCAGGTCAAACAGTTGTACGTGTCCGGCGCCCATGGCGCTGACGTAGACTTCATCGACATACAGCGCGATGGGCGGTTCCAGGTGGTCGGCAAAATCGTTTTGCGAGATGCCGCGGATATTGGTCGTGGTTAACGTCGGGTGATACTGGATAATACCGAGACCAGGTGTTTGCGCGGCGATATCGATGGTATTCGTGTAACCCAGTTCGCGGATTTGATTAGCGCTGAAAGCCGTAACGGAAATACCTACGTCCTGCAGACTCTGTTCACGCTTTTGCGCGGTCACCACTATTTCTTCCAGGACAGCTGAATAAACAGGGTAAGTCAACAAACCCGAACAGAGCAGCAAGCCTGTTACGAATTTCATTTTTACCGAAGGGTTAAGCCGTAACTTCATGATTTTGAATCCCCCGAATGTATTCCTCGAAATCCCCAGAGGAATTCAGTAAACTAAAAAAGGGCGTATAACGTTCATCAGAACGCAATCCGTTCACGATGTTATTGAGCCTATGCAAACATGTCAAGAAAAAACAGAAAAAACGGTTCGTGGGAACTGCTGCTAATGTTATAACACTACCCGGAGATTATCAGGTATGACTGAACGCAGGAAAAACGACGACTTGGACGCTCTCGGACTGGCGGCCGATATCACCCGGCGGGATTTTATCAATACATCTCTGATCGGCAGCGGCGCGACGCTGCTGGGTATGCAGGCGCCGGGGCTGTTGCGTCCGGCTTCCGCGCAGGTTGCACTCCCCCACGTGGACGAAGACTGGACCGGCTATGGCGGCGTCGGAGACTACGCCCGGGCCAACGGCAATACCGCGGAGGTCGTCAATGCCGCCCATGGTATTCGTGACGGCCGCTACCAATCCTCGATCCATGACGCCGAAGATACCGGAGAGACGTTCGATACGGTGATCGTAGGTGGCGGGTTCGCCGGTTTGGGTGCCGCTTACACCTTTACCAGGGAAGCGGAAAAAAGCCAATCCTGTTTGCTGCTGGATAATCACGCCATCTTCGGGGGAGAAGCGAAGCAGAATGAATTCGAGGTGGACGGCTTCCACCTGACCGCGCCTCAAGGCTCCAACGGCATGATCTGGCCACCGAAGTTCGCCGAGAAATACGGTCTGTTCCACCGTTACTGGTATGAACTGGGTTTGCCTGACACATTTGAATTCCAGGAAGTCACCGGCAGTCAACAGCAACTGGCCGTCCCCGTTGACCACTATACCTCCATGTACAGCGGACGGGATAGTGCGACCACCGGTTATTTCTTTGACAATGATCAGGGCGGAGAATGGATCATTAATCCCTGGACCGATGATTTTAAAGATGCGCCGTTAGCCGACAAGGTAAAACAGGACCTGGTGCGTCTGGAAAATTATTATACGCCGCCGGAACGGGATGACTGGGAAGCCTGGCTGGATTCCATGACTTACCGGGATTTCATTACCAGGGAAATGGCTTGTTCACCCGAGGTATTGCCTTTTGTCGATAAGGCCTTTGCCGCGGCGGGCGGCGGCCTGGGCGGCGATCAGATATCCGCATACACAGCTTTTGAATTTTACCTGCCCGGCGCGCGCGCCTATACCAACCGCTATTATGAAGCACGGGGAATCGATCCTGGCGACGTCCACAAGGTCATGCTGGTAAGCTGGCCCGGTGGTAATACCGGTACTGCGCGTCATTTCGTCAAAGCCATGATCCCGGATGCCATAGCAGGCGGCGGCCTCAGGGACGTGTTATGGGGTAAAGTGAACTGGCAGGCACTCGACCGGCCCGGACAACAGGTGCGAATCCGTCTTAACGCCACCGCCGTCCATATTGAGCATAACGGTAAACCGGACAAGTCCGAAGTCGTTAACGTGATCTACCACAAAGGCGGCAGACTCTACCGGATCAAAGCGCGTTCGGTTGTGATGGCCAGTGGCGGCTGGATCAATAAGCACATATTGCGTGACCTGCCTGAGCCACACAGGGATGCTTACGGACAGTTCTACCATGCGCCGATCCTGACGGTGAACGTGGCGGTGCGTAACTGGCAGTTTATGGAGCGTCTGGGGATTTCCGCGGCTCAGTGGTTCAGTGGCTTCGGCTGGTATACCAACCTGCGGCGGCAAATGCTGATCGACGGTAGAGCGGATCCCCTGGATCCGGGCAAACCCACCGTACTGACATTTTACGTGCCTTATCTCAACCCGGGCATGCCGCTGCAGGCGCAAACAGTTGCAGGCCGCAACCAGATGTTTGCCAGCAGTTACCGCGCTATCGAAATCCAGGTGCGTAAACAGATGCAAAAATTGTTCGGAATGGCAGGTTTTGATGCGAAACGCGACATAGCCGCGATTATCCTGAACCGGTGGGGCCATGCCTACATTGCGCCCCAGCCCGGATTTTATTTCGGCATAAACGGCGCGCCGGCGCCGCGCGAGGTGATCCGGGAGGGTTACGGCCGTATTACCTTCGGCCATTCCGAACTGTCCGGCCAGCAACTCTGGTCACGCGGCTTGGAAGAGGGTGAGCGGGCCGCGCGCCAGGCGCTGGGCCTGACTTAGTCAGTAACATCGATGACAGTGAGCGATAAGGGAAAGGTTGCTTGATCTTTCTGCCCAAAGGCTACCAGGATCCAGAACCCCTCGATGTCAACGCTATTGCTACGCGTTGGCTGACCTACCTGATTTTTGCAACCAGTCTGGTGGTCTACTATCTGTTACCCATCTGGGCGGGTATTTTTACCGAAGCATTTGGTTTTAATAGTAAACAGGTCGGTCTGTTATTGTCAGCGGATATGACGGCGAACACCATCGCTGCATTCAGCGCCCGCTATTGGATACATCGCTGCTACTGGCGCCGAGTCTTCCCTTTCACCGTGTTATTGACTGTTATCCCCAACCTGTTATGTGC
>JAAXHV010000117.1:17689-27228 GCA_012270695.1 Gammaproteobacteria bacterium
GTCGCCATATTACCCATGTTGTGTTATCGCGCCATACCGCGCGCCAATCCTCTGACACAACACTCGGGCGGCGATAATAATTTGGGTGCTTCGTCCGCCGTGATAAACCGCACTGCCTTATTCGGGCTACTGGCAGTTGGATTATTCTTTGCATCCATGAACAGTATCTGGGCATTCATGGAACGGATAGGGGATGCCGAAGGATTCGCGACGGAGTTTATTACGTTTACCCTGTCTGTCTCATTAGTGTTCAGTTTTGCCGGCGCTCTGGTCCCTGTCTGGCT
Source organism: Gammaproteobacteria bacterium (assembly GCA_012270695.1). Classification (GTDB taxonomy): domain Bacteria; phylum Pseudomonadota; class Gammaproteobacteria; order Eutrophobiales; family Eutrophobiaceae; genus JAAXHV01. Next base: position 17,974 of record JAAXHV010000117.1, read on the forward strand.
GGCCGGCAGGATAAAACGTATCGTGACTATTTCATTTGGTTACCTGTGGTTATTCACCGCGATATACGCTATTGGCCGACAGCCGGCAGCCTCAACGTATTTAGTGGCATTATGTGTTTATAATTTCTTTTACAGTTTTGTTATCCCGTTTCAAAGCGGCTGGGTAGCCAGCCTCGACAGGAGTGGACGTACAGTTGTTCTGTTGCCCTTCTTACAGGGTATCGGGATTGCAGCAGGACCGGTATTGGCGGGGCTGGTAAGCGCTGATAACAGCTATGCCAATATCATCTACGTCAGCATAATCTTGTTGTTGTTCAGTTATTTGCTGTTTTTTCTCATGTATAAACAATCGCTAGGCGCAGTTGCCGATCAGGCAAGCAAAGAGCAAGTATGAAGTAACAGGTAAGCTGATGCGTATTATCCTAGCCCGGGACTTCAGTTGCGCTGTTTTGGCGGTCCAGCGGCAGGCAAACCATGATGAGGAGGGGAATGGCAACGATACCGCCCAACACCGCTAACCAGCCGACTGCCGTTAAGCCGAACGTTTCAACTACCGCCCCGCCTACCAATCCTCCGGCGCCAAAACTGAAGATTTCTACCGCCACCACGGCAGCGGACAGACGTCCGCTGCTTTCCAGCGCCGCGCCCGTTCCGATCAGAAATGGGATGAATACCGCCTGGAACACCTGGAAACTCAGCAAACAGATCACATAGACAATTGCGATACCAGGATTAGCCATGAAGTAACAACAGACGGAGACCAATATCGTACAGACAACGAAAGGCAGCGTCCTGCCAACCCGCGTGCCTAACCAGCCTGCGAACAACGAGCCGATAATGGATGCGATCATGGTGCAGGCGAAATAAAATCCGATCTCCCCGGGTGTCAGGTTGACGGCTAGCCCCAGGCGCTCGCCAAAGGCCCAGGCAGCGCCCATGCCTATCATTAAGAAAATCTCGGCGGTAAACAGTAAAATAGCCACCGGGCTTAATATTGCATCCTGCCTGACGGCTGCCCTTTTTTTCTTCTGCAACGGTGTATCAGGCAAGGCAAAAAGCAGCGGGATAAATACCAGTACAACGGCGGCGAGACTCAGGAAAACACCTTTATGGTAGCCGTATCCTGTCATATACGGTGAAGCGAGGTAAAGCACGCCGCCGACCAGGTAGACCAGACCGAAGGCATAGCCTGCGGTACGCTCCGGTTCTTTAAAATTCGCCGCTATGGTGACCGTCGCAGCCGCATTCGCAAGACCGGCGCCAAAGCCGACGATAAAACGTAACGCTGCCAATGTACCGTACGTGGTAATCAGCGCGGATGCTATCTGGCCAGTCACGATTAACGCTGTGCCAATCAAGGCATATTTCAACGCCGATGTTTTCAGGGGATTTATTGCAACAAATATGAGGCCAACTCCGAGGGCGGAAAATTCCATCGTCGCAAGAAGTCCGATGGCCGCCTCGCCCAATTGCAGACCGTCAAGCATGGCCCCGACCTGCACCGGCATTATCAAAAGGCCGACGACACTGACAAATTTACCGGCGCTTACCGCAAGAAATAACCTGTTAATCTGCATCATTAAACGATTTCAAACAACAGTTATGATACCCAAATTATCGATTTTGTCTTAATATATATGTCACATACATAATTTTGCTGTCATCATGGATCACAGGCTTTATTTTATTGTTGGCGATCTAATCTCAAATATCAGTGTCGGCATCCTCATCGCTCTCTCGGCTGCCCTGCTGATCAGTACCGGTTGGAATATGTTCATCGCCATGGCCGTGATGATGTTACTCGCAATGGTGATGGGCCTGTTTCTTTCCCTGGCATTGGGTATCTTTTTCGGCGCCATGGAAATCATGGTGACGGTCATGTTCAGCAGCATGTTCAGCGGTATGCTCAGCGGCATGTGGCTGGCAATGACAGATGTCGCCCTTATGCAACTGGTTTGCCTGGGTGCACTCACCGGCCTTGTCGTGACCTGTATAATCTGGTTGATCAATGCACAAATTCGCGGTATCCGGACTGCGGGGATCAAATAGCGATGGTCGACCTGGCCACTCAGAAAAAATGGGACAAGGCCGCTGTAACACTCGATTTCATGACCGGCGGCGGCGCCGAAAAGCGCTGGTTCCCGTTCAAAAGCCGGCTGTTCAACCATATGCAGCCCGGCAAAATCCTGTTTGCCTCTCTGGGTACCGGACTGGATATACCGGCATTCCCCCACGGTATGTCGATTACCGCTATCGATATCAGTTCGGAAATGTTAAAACGCGCGCAGCCACGTATCGACAAGTATCAGGGGGAAATCAATGCCGAACTCGTGGATATCCATGAAATGCCGTACCCGGATAACCATTTTGACCAGGTATTCACGTCCTGTACGTTCTGCTCGGTGCCAGGTCCGGTCGCTGCGTTACGAACATTAAATCGTGTTTTAAAACCGGGGGGCCGGCTTTATATGTTCGAACATACGGGAAGCCGTTATTTTCCCTTGAATTACATGATGGATTTTATGACGCACATTAGCAGGAAGATTGGTCCTGAAATGAACCGGAAAACCGTGGAAAATGTGGAGGCAGCCGGATTTGAAATCACGGAAGTGAACAACCTGTTCCTCGATGTTGTCAAAACAATAAAGGCGGCAAAACCATTAAATTAATCGGTATTCAAATTCACAATATACCTGAAAGCTGATTTAACCGGATGATGCGTCAGTTGCTTGCAGTTTTTGTTCTTATGGTGGTGGCTGGGTTACTCCATGGAGAGTCGCGTGACAAGGCAATCCTGCTCACCGTCAATGACGCCATCGGCCCTGCAATCACTGATTACATTGAACGCGGCCTTGACCGGGCAAGTGACGATGGGGCGAAAATCGTCATCATACAACTGGACACGCCAGGCGGCCTGGACCTGGCGATGCGTAGTATTATCCGCGCTATCATTGCCTCTCCCGTACCGGTTGCCATCTATGTATCACCGTCAGGCGCGCGCGCCGCCAGCGCCGGTACCTACATGATGTATGCCGCCCATATCGCAGCAATGGCCCCGGGCACCAACCTGGGCGCGGCAACGCCTGTGCAAATGGGCGGCCTGCCTGGTATGGAGCCGCCAGAGAAACCTGCTCCCGGCGCGGCTGACGATAACGCTGATGCTGATGAAACAGACGCGGAAGAAGAGACGCCGAAAACTTCGCCCGGTAATGCGGACGCCATGACAAAAAAAATAGTCAACGATGCAGCAGCCTATATCCGCAGTCTGGCCGAAATGCGCGGGCGCAACGCGGACTGGGCGGAACAGGCCGTGCGGGAAGCCGCCAGCCTGTCTTCAGAACAGGCCCTGGAAGCCGGCGTGATCGACATTATCGCCAGGGACCCTGTTGACCTGATGCAGCAGATCAACGGCAGGACGGTAACCGTGCTGGATGAGGAACGGCTGCTGGATACAAACGACCTCGTGCTGGAAATCATTGAACCAGACTGGCGCAATGAACTGCTGGCCATTATCACCAATCCGAATATCGCTTATATCCTGATGCTTCTGGGCATTTACGGGTTGTTTTTCGAGCTGGCCAATCCCGGTTACGTCCTCCCCGGCGTCATCGGCGGAGTCTCATTGCTGCTTGCCTTGTATGCGTTGCAGGTCCTGCCGGTCAATTATGCGGGGCTGGGACTGATGTTTCTGGGGCTCGCACTCATGGTAGGAGAATTATTCATGCCGAGCTTCGGCATCCTGGGGATTGGCGGCGTTGTCTCCTTAGTTATCGGCTCCATTCTGCTGTTTGATCGGGAAAGCGGGAATATTGCCGTTTCAATGCCTCTGATCATCGCCGTCTCTGTTTTATCCGCGGGCTTTTTCCTCATCGTTATCCGCTCCCTGTATACCGCCAGACGCCGTCCTGTCGTAACCGGCGCCGAGGAACTCATCGGCGCAACGGGCCGGATCGCCGCCGATTTCAGCGGCACCGGCACCATTTATATCCATGGCGAGCAATGGAACGCTCAATCGGAGACACCCATGCGGGGCGGGGACAGCGCCCGCGTCATCGGCAGGGACGGCCTGATCCTGTACGTTGAACCAGCATCGGAGGATTCTTCACAATGACTTACCTCTATATACTCATCGGCCTTGCCATCCTGTTGCCCATGTTCATCAAGATACTGCGGGAATATGAGCGCGCAGTGGTCTTTACTTTCGGCAGGTTTACCTCAGTAAGGGGGCCGGGCCTGATCATAATCATCCCATTCGTTCAACAGATCGAGAGAGTGGAACTGCGTACCATTGCCATGGACGTGCCCAGCCAGGACGTCATCTCCAGGGACAACGTCTCGGTCAAGGTCAACGCGGTGCTTTACTACCGGGTCATCGATCCGGAACGCGCCATCATCCAGGTGGAGAATTTTCATGAAGCCACCAGCCAACTGGCACAGACCATCCTGCGTGCGGTGCTCGGCAAGCACGAACTGGACGACATGCTCTCACAACGGGAAAGGCTCAATAATGATATACAGACAGACCTGGACAAGCAGACGGACGCCTGGGGCATCAAGGTGGCCAACGTGGAGATCAAACATGTTGACCTGGATGAGAGCATGATCCGGGCTATCGCCAAGCAGGCAGAGGCAGAACGCGAACGACGGGCTAAGATCATCCATGCGGAAGGCGAACTGCAAGCCTCCGAGAAACTCCTGGAAGCAGCCACGGTGCTGGGGCGGAACAACAACAGCATGCAATTGCGCTACCTGCAGACCCTGACCGAGATCGCCGGCGAGAAAAGCTCTACCATAGCCTTCCCGATACCCGTCGATTTCCTTAAAACGTTTCAGCTGATAGGCAAGGCGGATAGCGACTGAGCAGCCCCATTAACAGGCATCAATCCAGCCGTTATCTTCCATCCCGTATCATACAGCTCGCGACATGTGAGGCCCAGGCCGCAATACTTAACGAGGGCGGCACACCGACAGGCTGCGGGAACACGGACGCATCCGCGATGTGGAGGCCGGGGTGCCCGTGGACCCGGCCTGCGCCGTTGACTACGCCTGCCGTCGTATCATCGCTGATGCGGCAACCGCCCAGCGGATGGGCCGTGAATACATTCCTGCCGTCAAACCTGAGCGGACAGCCGGATAGTGAGGCAAGCGCCTCGAACGCACGGATGGTTGCGGCATAACTGGGTGACCCACTCATCGAAAACGAAAATTTCATGCGACCTTTGTCCATCCGGATATGACCGTCGGCCGCATCCTGCGACATGGCTACCACATCAAACGCCTGCCCGGCCTTTGCCCGTGCCCTGGCATACATAAACCCGGGAACAGGGGGCGTCTCCCCGGCAGCAAGAATAACATAGCTGCTGTCTTCATGCCCCTTGATCTTGACGCGGCCATGCACAGGCGGCCCTGATGCGGCATCGCGGGAACCATCCTCTGGAACCGGCCAGGAACCGATCAAATCTCCATTAGCGCCAAAACCTTTACCCAGCCCAGGCAGTTCACCGAGACCGCCCGCCTGGCGTGAATGCAACAGCAAATAGTTGGTATTCATGGTGCCGGCCGCCAGGACAACCGTGGGCGCGCTGAGTATGAGGTCCTGTTGTTTCTCCAGGTCGCGCACCAGCAGACGATAGCTATTGTCCGGCTGGCGGACGATCTCCCGGACTTCATGCATTGTCCTGATAACCAGGCCTTTTTTCATTGCAGGTAGCAGGTAAAGCGCATCCACGGTCGATTTGGACCCGTCCGGACTACCGAACATACCGTGATCCTTATGGAAATCCATCGGCATACGCACAATCCCGTGTTCATCGGTTTGCGGTTCCAGGGCGCCCTCTTTTTCAGGGTACAGGATGGCCATGGGCGGCTGCTCGCCGGCGCCCAATGGCGTGAAATAATCCTCCCCTTCCCAGGCGTGGTCGGTGTGGTTGGGAACGCTTGCTGCATCAGGCGGCTGAGTGCCCTTCAGCTCCCGTGCTACCCGGTCATAATGGGAAGCCAGAACATCGTCGTCCAGCCCGTCAGCACGCTCATTCCAGAACCCTTTGCCGGGCCACTCCAGCATGGCCGCCCAGATGTGGCTTCCCCCACCCACTCCGGAGGTACACACGGCTTTGACGCCTTGGCCAATCCATAGATCCAGAAAACCGGATTTATTCAGCCTGATCCCACGCTTTGGTCCGACCGGCGGATGCAGCGAGCGTAACACGCCCATCATACCGCCGCTGCGGGGCAGCGGTCTGGTGTCCCTCACACCGGCTTCCCGTACCGGCACCGTATCCCGCCAGGGACCGCGCTCGAGCAGCAGTATCGACATCCCGGCTTCAACCAACCGTGATGCGACCACGGAACCACCAAACCCGCTACCAATCACAATGACGTCAGCATCATCTTGAAGTTTCTGGCTATGTTCTGCCATCACTCAGTCCCCGGCTGTTCCACGCGTTGCAAAATTGCCCCAATAGATAGACTCCGTGTAGCTGAATAGCGGAACGGTGGATGTCCCTATATTTTCATACAGGTAAAACGTATCCCTGCTGCGGTTCAGCGTGACCATATCAATATCACCATCGTTATCGATATGAAAGAACGCCGGCTGGCGGATGTCAACCAGGTTGATATTGACAAACGGGTTCCCTTCTCCTGTCCAGGACCGGAAGAACTCATCCAGGTAACTACCTGTGTTGGAATTATACCCATAAGTGGTATTGCCAGCGTTTACATCGGATGGCTTGCCGTAGAGCGTATGAATTGCCATGATGTCGGCTATCATAGGCGTCACCACGTGCGCATAGCTACCCGGTGTAAAAATGTTTTTAGACTGGTCTATATACGACATGACAGTAGTTTGCCAGGACTCGTAAAAAGAGACCGTTTCTGTCAGGAAATCAGGGAAATCGCCATTATAGGGGCCAGGATGACCCAACCCCAAAGCATGGCCGATTTCATGAAGATATGTCTGGAAACTGTAGCTGTCTATGCCCGTGCCATACCGATACAGCCCCTCTGTTGACACGTTGACGTGAGCAGACACGATATATCCGTCGTCTGACACTGAATGAAATGCAAATGCACCCGGCTCGTTATCATCAAAGGTAATCTGCGCATCAGTATGACTGACCAATTGGAAATTGATGCCGGTCACATTCGCCCAGGCCTCCAGCGCCCAGGTAGCCAGTTGCTGGCCTTCCTGCGTCAATGCGGTGATGTTTGCGGTTAGTGTTCCGTCCGGTTGCACGTTGAACGTGCGGCGCGCTCCTCCTTGTTGTTGCCAATAGCCATCTGTCAGGTAATCTACGATGTTATTCAACATAACAATTGCTTCTTATAAATAGAACGTTGTACTCATTTTTTTCTTCGCTTATTGCGTCCAGATTTTCCTCTTTGAGAGATATCACCAAGATCGAAATGGACTAGAGAAGGCATGCGGAAGGAAAAGCGTGTGGAACCATTAAAATTTGATACTGCAAAGTCCCCTCTCCCAATGATGTCCATACCTATCAACATATCTGCACCTATTAGGTTTGCTTTGGTAACAGTAATTTCGGGAATAACAATACGATTTGGTAGTAATATACTTGCCAAAAACACATCAACAGTTTCCACTCCTTGTGCGTGATGGACTCTCGCTGTTCCTATGGGCATCAATCCACATTCACTTGCAACTTTTTGAGTTATAGAAGTATTAGTTGCTCCCGTATCCCAGATTGCTTTATAAAACTTGGGAGCAAGTGAACCAGGGTCTGTCTGTCCAGGATTCTCTAGAAGACTATAAATACCGCAGTCGTTGATAAGTACATTTGAAAGTCTGTTGTAACGAGAAGTAAATGCAAAAACTTGAGTTTTTGGCATTTAGTTAAACTATAGCTACACGACTATGAAACGTTCGCGTGTATTCAGACTCACCTTCAGATATATGCTGAACCATAAACGTTCCGAGTTGGTGGGTCTTTTGCGTTTCTTTTATTGCCTGTAGCTGCTCCATATAGAATCCAAGAACTTTATTTCCTTTAATGACAACCCATTCTTCGTTGTGATCCTTAACGAATTCATCTTGTTTTGACAAATAAAATTTGAACTCACTATCGAATCGACTAGGCATTATGAAACACCTCTTTCTGTTGTCATAACTCTCTCCAATATTGGACTCTTACCTCCTACCAGAATATATGATATAGATTAACATCACAAAGTAAAATTCTACTGCTTAAACATAATGCCCAAGCATTTCTGGGGCTTTCTCATTTTTTCTTGCCAGTTCAACAGAATATGGGATGGTCTTGTTTCATTTTACATAAGGATGTGGCAAAAACAAAATGACGGCTGTCGGATTCGAACTTCACCTGTAACCTACTGTTTTTAATAATGTATTCAAAAAGGATATTTAACCTATCCCACGCTGTTTACCACGTTAACGCCGGGTATCCATAAGAAAATACGGCAATCTGCCCACTGTTATTATATAGGAACATCCGGCAACACTCGCTCGACAATGGATAAAGGCACGTGTCTATACTTCTCTCCGACCATGAAATTGATTCTGTCCTTAATCACCTTGCTTATCCCGTTAGCTGCCGTTTCGCAGGATACTTCCTCGCTAGAAGGCGAAACTATAATCAAGTAATGCATTTCAGAGAATAGATCAATTCACTACTGTCCCAACGTTTGAGACATCATTAGCTGTAACTCATTGATATAGTTTGATAAAACGCTCATTTTAGCCTGTCATCGACTTGAACTCGGCAGCGCATGCCTGCCATCCTTGAACTCCCATCCACTACCAGGGAGTTCAGCATCATGTATGCCGGCAATTTCGTCTTCTCTCAACTCATCGCGCACCTGCCCATGCACACCTTCTGGCGTTGTGTACAGCGTTATCGTGGCCACCACAAAGTCAAAGCCTTCTCCTGCCTCGATCAGTTCCTGTGCCTGGCCTTCGCCCAACTCACCTACCGGGAAAGCCTCCGGGATGTCGACAGCCTAGAGAACCGACATGAATACAGCCCTTGCTGTTGCCGCGCTCGCGGCGGTGCCAGGCGGCCTGGCCATGCTCTGGCTGGCCCGGTTTCTCGCTCGGCGTGACCGCACCGATTAGACCCGCCCGCTCTCGTGCATGAAACAGGGTTTGGCCTTGCCGAGTCCGATTCCATGTACGCCAGGGCATGGAACAATAAGGAAAGATGCGGAATGAATATTTGATGGGCCGTCAGGGATTCGAACCCTGGACCTTGGGATTAAGAGTCCCCTGCTCTACCA
>JAAXHV010000118.1 GCA_012270695.1 Gammaproteobacteria bacterium
TATCCGACTACCGGCGATTCATGCGCGTCACCGAAGTCATTCTGTCCGATACCCCTGATATAAGTGAACGCAGCAGCGCCCCTGCCCATGGTGGAAAAATTCGTCACGCCCGGAATCTGTTGCACAACTTCCGTGCTGTTGTTGAATTCAAACTTTCGCATCTGGTCGCCGCTGAGAGCGGTGATCGAAATGCCGACGTTCTGCAGGTTCTGCTCCCGCTTCTGTGCAGTGACGATGATTTCCTCAAGGACTGCCGCGTAGAGGTTCGCTGCGATTAATGAGAACAGAACTATAGATGAAACACTGAAAAAACAGGATTGATTCTTCATTTATGCCCCCCTGACAAATGTTGTGACGTACCTGTCAAAACCGGAAAGAGACGGGTAAACTCCTGAACAACTATAGTTTATACCGGGGGCGGAGTTCCAATTATCAAAATCAATAACCGGATATCACGGGAAATAATATATACGGTGTCAGAGTAAAATACCTCGTCATTTGCGCAGGCGGGAATCCAGTGAAACAGACTGTCGCCCAATGGGCGACACAATATTCTACCGGATGCCGGAACAAGCCCGGCAGGACGCTATTCTATCTCTCGGGTCTGTTTTTGCCGCGTTTGGCCAGCAGCATCTGCGACAGTTTCGGTCCCCGGTCCGGTTCCGACCAGGGACAGACTTCGATACAAATTGCACATCCATAGGTGGTAGTGAAATATGGCACGCATTTATCGAAGTCCACATACCAGCGGTATTCGCCGCGCACCCACTGCTTTTCATCAAGAATGGCATCAGGCGGACAGTCGATGGTGCACCGCCTGCACCCCAGGCACAGGTCGTCCACCCCGATATCGACGGGGTTGTCCAGGGTGAGTGGGATATCCGTGGCTACTGCAGACAAGCGGAAATTCGAGCCGTATTCCCTGCTGATCATCGACCCGTGTTTGCCCAACTGGCCAAGGCCGGCGCGGATCGCCATAGGTATCTGTAAAACTTCGGTACTGCGCGGGTCGCCATGGGCGTAGGCGGGCCAGCCCATGCCGCGAATGTATTCCGCCAGTTCAATCGACACCCTGGCCACCTCCCCATAGACGCGCTGGACCTCCAGCCCGGAGCGCTCATGGGGAACATGCAGCATTTCCCCCCGGCGCATGGGAATACCGATACAGATGGCATACCGGTGCTTCAATTCCATATCCTCGTACAGATCATCAGGCTCAATCCCGGTGATGCCGACAATCCCTGCGCCCAGCTCCTTCGCCTTCTGCTTCAAATGCGCTGCCATTTCATTCGGATCGTTGACTTCAACCCGGTGTTTTGCTACAGGACCGGCGCTACGTCTCATTAACCATCGGTTCTTCAGGGCCTGTATCAATATCGCCCAGGTGTTGTTCATCAGGAAAAAGTCATTCATACCGGTCCAGGGCAGCTCCCTGTTCCACGGGGCGTGAAATACTCGCCTGGCGCGCACCTTTTCCTTTATACCCTGACCATTGATCAGGTTACCGGAAACCGGTTGCGCCCGGTATGCCGGCAGGTTTTCCGCCGAAGGCGTGTCGTACAGTTTCATTTCCCGGCCTCGGGGGGAGTGAATTTGTCGACGTAATAGCGCTTGCCCGCTGTCCGGCAACGTTTGAATTCCGACCTGAACTTCCCGGCCCTGAGCCACATAACGACGGTGATAAAGAGGTATATCACAAGGCGAAGATCGCGTTTCAGCCGCCGGAAAAAACCGGCTTCCTCCAGGTAAAACTGCTCGGCAAAGGTTTTGTATTTGTTCCCCATTGTAGCGGTCTTCGGCCGGCATCGGGCGGATGGCACCTGCATTATAAAAGATGACGTGACGTTTGGGTATCCGGTTATCGCAGGCAGTGGTTCCTCAGCATAGCCTGATGCGCCCATCGTGTCGGGAAAACCGGCGGATTCCGATCTATAATTTACCCGGGCAGTTTCCCGATATCGAACTGAACATGTTAATTTACCATGCATCCATCAGGTCATTCCTGGTGCTGACATTTTTGTTCTGCAACACCTCTCCTTTTGCATCAGAAACAATCGAAAGCCGCTCACTATATGCGGAAACTACACCCGAGCAGGAGCTGCAGACCCGGTTAATTCATGCACAGGCAAAGGCCGATAACTGGCTATTGCATGGCAGAACCTACTCTGAAGAGCGATTCTCA
>JAAXHV010000119.1 GCA_012270695.1 Gammaproteobacteria bacterium
CAATTCTCTCAGCGTAAAGAGAGCCAGGAAATACTGGGGCAGTTGCTGGAAGCGCAGGGAACTCTGGAAGAAAGGGGAGTAGCCGTGTGGGGCAAGAAGGAATACGGGCAGGCGATTGAACACGCCAAGTCGGGTGATGCGGAATACAGCCGGCAGAATTTCTCCCAGGCCCATGATCATTATGTCCGGGCACTGGATATATTTAGCGATCTGCTGGAAGGCGTGGAGGAGTTGTTTGCTGCCAGGATGGAAGCCGGCAACAGCGCACTGTCTGCAGGTGATGTAACTGCGGCCCGTGAGGCTTTCAGCATCGCCCTCGCCATTGATCCTCTCGACCGGACTGCCCTGCTGGGGATGGAACGGGCCGGTACCCTGACTGAGGTCATGGACCTGGTTGACAGGGGAGATGTGTTGTTGCGCGCTAGGAAACTCGAACAGGCCAAATCGCTGTACCAGCAGGCGCTGGCGCTTGATAGTCACTCGGATCGGGCAAAACAACAGCTGCAGTTGGTTGAAGACAGAATCAACGAGAACGCATTCAACCTGGCCATGTCTTCCGGCTTCCGGTCACTTGAACAGGGTCGTTATGCGCAGGCTCAGGATGCGTTTTCCAGGGCGCTGAAGATAAAACCCCGGTCGCGTGATGCGCGCAGCGCGATCGACCAGGCGCAACATCGTATAACCGCAGAAAAAATTAACGCGTTACTGAAACAGGCCGAAACAGCAGAACAGAATGAAGACTGGCAGGAAGCCGTATCCGGCTATGAAGCCGCCCTGAAGCTGGACAACAATCTGGGCAAAGCGCAGGAGGGCAAACGGCGAGCAACCTTGCGCAGCGAGATACACAATAAGTTGGAGCAGGTACTTGCCCGGCCTGAACGGCTTTTTGATCGAAACGCGTTTAACGAGATCGTCAGTTTCCGTGACAAGATTCAAGCGCTTTCCGAACCCGGGCCGACGCTGGCCGGGCAGTTGGCCGAACTCAACCGGTTACTGAAGCTGGCCGACACGCCCGTAGCGGTACAGTTCAGGTCCGACAACCAGACTCGGGTTACCCTCTATAAGGTCGGAGAACTCGGTTATTTCACCAGCAAAAACCTGTCATTGCGCCCGGGCCACTATGTGGCAGTCGGACATCGTGACGGCTACCGTGACGTGCGCGTTGAATTTTTTGTTGAACCCGACCAGGCAATGGAGCCCGTCATTGTCAGCAGTAATGAAAAGATAGCCCTGGGGCGTTGAAGCGGATGGTCACGGCTACAGGGGGCAAACAAAAGCAATGGATGAGAGGACGAAGAATCCGGCAACGAACTCCGACGCAACTTCCCGAATTGAAGCGACAAAGTTTGAACCGCTGACGTCTGAAAAGTCGACCTGGACTGTTGCGCTTAATCCGCGGCTCTGCCTGGTTATTGTTCTGCTTGCAGCCGGCGCGTTCAGTGCCTGGTTTATGTTGACCGCCAAAGCGGTGTATATAGAAACTGAGCCGTTGGATGCGAATGTCGATATAACCAGCGTCCTGAAGCTGAAACTGGCCAATCGTTATCTCATACGTCCCGGCACTTATGATCTTGGCTTGTCTGCACAGGGTTATCACCCGCTGCAGGAAAGACTCGGTGTCACTGAAGAGGCCGCCCAACATTATATTTACCGGCTGGAAAAGCTGTCCGGACACTTGCGGATTGACAGTGGCCGGATAACGGGCGCCAGGGTAGTTATCGATGGTATTGCCAAAGGAGAAACGCCTGTCACCGTCAGGAACCTTCCTCCCGGAGAATACCTTGTGGAGATCAGGACGGAGCGATATTTGCCTTTCCGCGCGGAAATTACGCTGGAAGGACACGATAAGGAACAGTCCGTCAGCGCCGAGCTGAAGCCGGCGTGGGCAAAAATCAGTTTCGCCTCGGTCCCGTCTGACGCACAGGTATTCAGCGGAGATGAATTACTCGGCAGGACACCACTGACAGCGGAATTACTGGAAGGCAAACACAATGTCATGGTTAAGGCAGCAGGCTATAAACTCTGGCAGGACACGATTGCCGTAGTCGCAGGGACGCCACAGTCCATCAGCGATATCAGATTGGAGCCGGCGGATGCCAGTTTATTCCTGGTGTCCGAACCGGCACGGGCCAATGCCACCATCAATGGGAATTACCTGGGTTTGACTCCCCTGGAAGTGCCCCTGACACCGGGAGAGACCACCCACGTGCGCTTGTTCAAGCAAGGATACAAACCGGCTGCCAGGTCCCTGACCGCCGAATCAGGCGAGAGCCGGAAACTGTCCGTCACGCTGGAACCCGAGCTGGTCGCCGTAGTGGTCAGGGTGGAACCTGAAGACGCATCAGTGTACGTTGACGGCGCACTGGTCGGGGTTGCCGACCGCACCTTGCAATTATCGGCCAGCAAGCACCGGATAGAGATCCGCAAGCCAGGTTACGTGGATTACAAAACCACCCTGACGCCGCTAGTCGGGGTTGAACACGAACTGAACGTGGTTCTCAAGACCATCAGGCAGGCAAAACTGGAAAGTATCAAACCGGTTATTACGGCGCCGGCAGGGCAAACCCTGAAGCTGTTTTATCCGGACGCTTTTACCATGGGAGCATCACGCCGGGAGCCGGGGCGCAGGGCCAATGAGACCATACGCAAGGTCAAGCTTACGCGGCCTTTTTACCTGGCATTGAAGGAAGTGACAAACAAGGAGTACAGGTTGTTCGACAAGGGCTTTTCGTCCGGTGTCGTGCGCGGCAACAGTCTGAACGGAGAAGCGCAACCGGTGGTCAAAGTCACCTGGCAACAGGCGGCAAGCTATTGCAACTGGTTGAGCAAAGAGGCTTCACTGAAGCCCTTCTATATAGAAAAAGAGGGCAGGATTACAGGTTTTGACAAAACAGCCGACGGCTACCGCCTGCCGACCGAGGCGGAATGGGCCTGGGCGGCGCGGGTTACGAACACAGGCGAAGTACTCAAGTTCCCCTGGGGCGGGGAGCTGCCGCCCGGGAAAAACAGCGGTAATTATGCAGACCGTAAAGCAGCGGCTTTATTCGGCAGGATCATCGGCAACTACGATGACGGTTATGTGGCCAGCGCACCGGTGGGCAGCTTCGCGGCTAACGGCAAGGGAATATTCGACCTGGGCGGCAACGCCGCGGAATGGGTCAACGACTACTACGACGTCGTGATCAGCGCCGGGGAAAAAGCCGAGATCGACCCCATGGGGCCAACAAGCGGCGAGTTCCACGTCATCCGCGGCTCAAGCTGGGCCCACGCTGCCATTACCGAACTGCGCCTGTCATTCCGTGACTACGGCAGCAAATCAAGGGAAGACGTAGGCTTCAGGGTTGCACGCTATGCGGATTGATGAATGAGAGAGTGATAAAATGCCACAAGCCTGTTATTCATCTTTGTAACGGATGATGATATCTGCTCAGATATCGGCATCGGCGAAACCATTTACCTGGCCAGTGTTATCAAGAAAAAATAATAAGATGTCAATTTGGCGTTATCCTGTTCACTCAATCCTATCCATAACTTTTTTATTATTGCTCAGTAAGCCATTGCACGCAGTATCACGATTCTCATGGAGCATCAATGACCTTGCAAAAATAGACGCACCAACCATTGAGCTGATGTCGCCACCTGACTTTCCGATTGACAAAAATAAACCACTGAAGAAAATTGATACAAAACAGATGATATACCTCTATTCGGTTATGAAAGCCATTGAGGAAGTATCAGAAACAAGGGCAGAGTTATTCATCGTATATGTCAAACTTATCCCTTCAAAAGAGCAAATCATTACCACTCAGCGAGACGGCGCTGCTCGCATTAGAGCCAATTCAGAATTCGCCATCACGTATGACGAACAAAGTTACCACGTTGAAAATGACCGGATAATCGTAAATATCGTCGGTATTAACTTCGCCATGCTGGATTTTCTCGGAACTGACGTACACATGGCCGCTGCGTTAATTGGCCATGAGCTCGCTCACATCAAACTTGAACATGGAAAGAAAAGAGAGGCGCCAGAAGACACGCCTGCACCCATACCAAGTATTGTGAAACCAACATCTCATCGTAGCAGCATAGTCGAAAAAACCCGTTATCTCAGAGATCATGAAAGAGAAGCCGACTACCTGGGCGCAGTTTGGGCCATTGAAGCAGGCTATGACCCTCAGGGTGCCGTGCGTCTTGAAGAACTTTTGATGAAGAAAAACAAAAAAAGTAGAAGCGGTTACAGTTTGACGCACCCCTCATCAAGAGAACGTCTTATTAAGATCAAATCCCTGGCTCGTCGTCTCTCCCGCTAAGGAAAGGCTTGCAACAGCAGCTTGAACGGTGCTCCTTATATCAGTATACTTATCCTCCTCTAACAAGGAGATCGCCATGACCGAGAAGACTCCTTTCACTCCTTACAAGATCCCCTATACCGAAACACATTTAGCCAATGCTATCCGTAAAGTTAATGAAGAGGCCGATTTGCCTGAAGAAACCGTTGAACAGTTAATGAAGATACACCATGACGATCCTGACGGTTTCGATGATGCCCACATTGCACACACAGAGGTCTGTGACGCTCTGACACTTATTGCTTGTATGTGCAATGTGCGACCTGACCCCAATCCCCAAAGGTGTCCAGTCTGATGTTTAGAATAATTTTTTGTCTTGTGATGTTTGCTGCTGTTATGACAGCAGCACAGGAGGCCCCCGTTGTTTCCGAGACTGAAACCGTACCAGCGGAAGAAGCTGGGGAGAAGCAGCAGGTTATAGAAGATGTCGCTGAAGGCGCGCCGGAAACCTTCGATCCGACTGAGGAGGTTTCCGAAGATTATTCCATAGAATTTCCAGTCGACATATAGAGTAATCGTGAAATATAACCAGACGACAGATTTTTTCTACCAGTTGTTTACCTTGATTGCCGCAATCATTATCGTTCATGCGGTCTATGTCGCCGTTATCCGGCCGAACGCGGAGGCCATCCTGGAGGAACAGCGAATCCAGCAACAGGCCGGTGAAAACTACGAAGTGAAACGTTCCGTTTTTATCGTCATCAAGGATTTTGAACAGGAGGCCTGTTTTATCCTGGCCCTGTGGGTAGTGAGCATTATCGGCCTGAAAGTAAAGTTAGCGCTATCCGAAAGGCGCCTGCTGAGCCGCTCCCTGCTGGAGGTGGCTGCCGGCGCGACCATTCTGCCTGAGGATACCCGGCAATATATCAGGCCGTTACAGGCCCTGGCGGAGGATGAGCGGGAATACCTGTTGCCGCGTGCATTGCAAGCGGCATTGCAACGGTTTGGTTCCACCGCTGACATCCAGGACGTTTCATCAGCCATCCGGGAAATTTGTGATACGGAATCCGACCGGCTGGATTCAGAGCTTTCCATGATCAGGTATGTTATCTGGGCCATACCGTCCATCGGCTTCATCGGCACGGTGCGCGGTATCGGCGCAGCCCTCGGCCAGGCCCATCGCGCGGTGGAAGGCGATATCGTGGGGGTGACCGTCAGCCTGGGGGTCGCCTTCAACTCCACCTTCATTGCCCTGATCATCAGTATTTTCATCATGTTCCTGATGCACCAGTTACAGCTTATGCAGGAAAGACTGGTGCTGGATACACAGCACTACTGTGACGTAAACCTGTTGCGGCACCTGCAGGTCAGGTAAAGAGGTTGATGATGAGTGATGCCGTCATAGAGCTGAACGACTCTGAGGTGACCGTTGTTCAATCCGGATCCATTGTGGCAAGCAGCCCCGGTATCGCCGTGCTCAAGCAGGATCGGATCGAACTGGGGCAGGCGGCGTTGCAATCCACGCATATCGACCCGAGGAATACGTTCAGCCGGTTCTGGAGCAATCTCAACCAGGACAACTTCAAGCATCGGACGAAACTGGCCAGACATAATGCCGACCTGGCCTTCGCCCACCTGTTATCCCTGCACGAGGC
>JAAXHV010000120.1:0-893 GCA_012270695.1 Gammaproteobacteria bacterium
AGGATACAGTCGCGCAACATGGAGTAAAGCTGATGGTACAACGGAGTAGGAGAACCCGGGTCCAGGACCCCGTGGTGATATTTGCTAAGCAATGTCAGCGTTGCATCCATGATACGGGCGTCAAGTTGAATCGTATTGTTACAGGACTACCAAATTACATTGATATGTCGATAAAATCAATTACTTATACTTTGCGATCGGAATTCTTTTATAATCAGGTTCATTCATTCAGCTACAACATGCGAGATCAGAGCCATGCAGACAAGTGAACTGGAACAACATAAGCACGCAATCCTACCGGAACCGAATCACGACGAACTGGCCAGACAGCAGTTCGTGCGTTCATTCAAGGAGCATCTCGTAACCCACGTCCATCCGGGCAACCGGTTGGCCTATGAGCAACGGGTGAAACCGTCATTCGCCGAGCAACACGGGCGTGACCCGGGAAATCGCTTTGAAGTGCGCGAGGTGATGACCCGGGACCCGCATTACCGTGTGTTCAGCGCACTGCTGCGCACCAGCCAGGAAATGATGTGGTCCGCTGCGCAACAGCCCGTGCAGAGAAAGCTGCATGAACTGGTGGATAAGGCAAAGGCATCGGGAGGCGCAGGCGGCAGCCTGAGGCTCGACCCCGGTTTGGAGGTGCCGCGTTACCATCGGGCGGTGGATATCCATTGCCAGCCGGGTGGCTACCATACCGAAGTGACCGAAGGCGACGTTGCCCCCGGCGCGATCTATGACCGGGCCGTCTTTATCTACGCGATGGGGCAGATGGGACCGGACAACGCGGACATGGGTGACAGCACTGCAGCCTGGATCAAGGAGAATTACCCCGGTTTCAATCCGGCGCGGATACTGGATATGGGTTGTGCAGTGGGCCATAGCACGGTTCC
>JAAXHV010000120.1:992-1807 GCA_012270695.1 Gammaproteobacteria bacterium
CTGGGCGCGAAAATCCATTTCTCCCAACAGAATGCAGAACAGACGGATTTTGAAGACTCATCTTTTGATCTTATCGTTTCCCACATCCTGTTACATGAAACCTCGGAGAAGGCGATCCGCCACGTTATTTCGGAGTGCCACCGTTTGTTGAGGCCGGGAGGACTGATGGTCCACGCGGAAACGCCCCCGTACAAGAACCTGGAGCCGTTTGACGCGTTCATGCTGGACTGGGATACCCGTAACAACAACGAACCGTTTTGGGGACGATCCCACGATATCGACTACGTCGAGTTGAGCCGGAATGCCGGCTTTGACGGCGAAAAAGTATTCGAGGTCATGGCGCCCAGCGCTTACCAGATTGCCCAGGCGCGGCGTTCCAAGGTATTCCAGGGCGGTGATTTCGGCGGCGGCGGCCTGTGGTTTCTGTATGGCGCCGAAAAACAGGATGTCTGAAGCCGATGAGTGAGCAACCGCAGTTAAAACGCAAGGCCAAAGGCGAAAGACCGTATTTTTTTGCCGATCCCTCCATCGACAAATTACTGGCCATGCTGATGGGACTGGCGGGAGAAGTGTCGGTGCTGCGCGACCGCCTGGATACCGTCGAGCGCCTGGC
This sequence comes from Gammaproteobacteria bacterium, assembly GCA_012270695.1. Classification (GTDB taxonomy): domain Bacteria; phylum Pseudomonadota; class Gammaproteobacteria; order Eutrophobiales; family Eutrophobiaceae; genus JAAXHV01. Next base: position 1,606 of record JAAXHV010000120.1, read on the forward strand.
GGAACAAAATAAATTATTCACTCGCACGGAGATAGAGAATTATCAGCCGGATGAAGCCGCCCTCAAGGAACGCGCCGAGCGGCGCGCGGTTTTCCTTGGAGAAGTCACGCGTATAATCCAGGCGGAACTGGAAGGGATGCAGGATAAGGATGAAGCCCCGTACAGCCAGGCGCTGGAACTGGTGTCCGGGGAGAAGGAATAA
>JAAXHV010000120.1:1844-2887 GCA_012270695.1 Gammaproteobacteria bacterium
GCACCCGCTGGCGGCAAAAATCCGGCTCAATCACCGCATCACCTGATGAGAAATCCGGGCTAGGGGTTCAGATCCATGAGTTATCGCCTCGGAGTCGATGTAGGCGGCACCTTTACAGACCTGTTGCTGATCGATGAACAGAGCGGCGCGACGTTCACGGCGAAAGTGCCGTCAACGCCGGAAGATTCCTCCATTGGAGTATTGAACGGTATCGCCCGTATCTGTGATACGCACAATATCGATGCCGGTAAAATATCCCGGGTGATGCACGGCACTACCGTGGCGACCAATGCCGTGCTCACCGGGCGCGGCGCCAGGGTCGGCCTGATCACGACAAAAGGATACCGCCAGGTCCTGCAGGTTGCCCGTTCATTCTGCCCGGGCGGCCTGGGTGGCTGGGTCAGTTACGTAAAGAAGCCGCTGCTGGCCCCTTTGGAATTGACCATAGAAGCGGATGAGCGTATCGATGCCCGGGGCAGTATCATCCGGGAACTGGACGAGGAGGCATTGAGGCGGGACCTGCAGAGGCTGCGCGCCAGGGGGGAAGTGGAATCTCTTACCATCTGTTTCATCAACGCCTATATCAATGATGACAACGAGCGTCGCGCCGAGACCGTAGCCGGCGAGATCTTCACCGATATCCCCATCTCCATATCCAGCAAGGTCGTGCCCGAGATGCAGGAATACGAGCGCGCCGAAACCACGGTCGTCAACGCCTACGTCAGGCCGGAAGTATCGAAATACATCACCAACCTGCAGGTCGCCCTAGCCGAGCAGATGGGCAGCGACGTCGTCCTGTCCATCCTGCGCTCAGACGGCGGGCTGGCATCGGGTCGTGCATCGGCGCAATCGCCGGTCAACATGCTCATGTCGGGACCGGCCGGAGGGGTGACCGGCGCCCTGTATTTTTGCAGCCGGGCGGGTTACGACAACATCCTGACTTTCGACATGGGCGGCACGTCGACAGACGTGGCCCTGATCCAGAACGGCAAGGCCAGGGTGCGGCGGGAGACCATCGTCGGCGACGTGCGCGTCAGGGCGCC
>JAAXHV010000120.1:2900-3283 GCA_012270695.1 Gammaproteobacteria bacterium
GCCGTTCCCGGTCCGGCGGCCTACATGAAAGGGGGCGAGGAACCCACGGTATGCGATGCCAACGTGGTGCTGGGATACCTGCCCGCGGACGTGCAACTGGGCGGCGCCATGGCGATAGAAAAATCTGCGGCGGAGGCTGCGGTACAAAAGCTGGCCGACGCCATGGGTATCGGCCTGATGGAAGCCGCAGAAGGGATCATAAAAATCGTGAATGAATCCATGTTCGGCGCGTTGCGCCTGGTCTCCGTGGAGCAGGGCTACGACCCCAGGGATTTCTCCCTGGTCGGTTTCGGCGGCGCCGGTCCGCTGCATGCCAATGCCCTGGGCATCCTGACGGGCTCCTGGCCGGTCATTATCCCGCCTGGTCCCGGTGTCCTGTGCGC
>JAAXHV010000121.1 GCA_012270695.1 Gammaproteobacteria bacterium
GACCCTGGTTGCCCGGTCGGCACAAGCCCCGCCACTCGCCTTCACCGAGAGTGTATACCGGGCGTTGGTGCTTGGCGTTAAGGATTACGTGTCGAAAAACGGTTTCAAGGGCGCGGTTATCGGTTTGTCGGGCGGCATCGACTCGGCGCTGACCGTGGCTATAGCCGTGGATGCGCTCGGTCCGGAAAATGTTGAAGTACTGCTCATGCCTTCACGCTACACTTCCGCCATGAGTAACGAAGACGCGCGGGACATGGCCGATAACCTGGGTGTCGCCTGCCATGTAGTGAGTATTGAAAAACCTTTTTCAGCGTTCTCGGAGATTTTATCTCCGGTTTTCAAGGACCTCCCCATAGACACGACCGAAGAAAATATCCAGGCCCGCTGCCGGGGATTATTGTTGATGGCCGTATCCAACAAAACCGGAAAACTGGTTTTGACGACGGGCAACAAGAGCGAGATGGCGGTGGGCTACGCCACCCTGTACGGGGATATGGCCGGCGGGTTTGCGCCGCTCAAGGACGTGCCGAAAACGCTTGTGTACAAGCTGTCCCGCTGGCGCAATCGAAGCGGGCGGGTCATCCCACGGCGGATCATCGATCGCCCGCCCAGCGCGGAACTGCGCTTCGACCAGAAGGACGAGGACTCCTTGCCGAGCTACGACGTACTGGATCCGATACTGGAAAAATACATTGAACTGGACCGGACTCCGGGCGAGATCATCGACTCCGGTTATGACCGGGACACGGTCTACCAGGTGATCCGGCTGGTGGACAAAAACGAATACAAACGCCGCCAGGCCGCCCCCGGCGTCAGGATCACCGAACGCGCCTTCGGCCGCGACCGGCGCTATCCGATCACCTCCCAGTACCAGGAAGAATAATCCACAGTGGATCAGTCTTCAACGACGATATCTCTTATGTCGTAAATACCAGGATGGCCCGGGTAGTTCAGTTCCAGGACGCGCACGGTATCGGCGGACAGATACGGCATTTCCAGGACTTTATAGGCTTTGGCCATCAGCACCAGGGCATCGGGCACCGACGGCGTGCGCGGATAAGTCTCCACCACGGTTCGCGCCCGGTTGATCGCCGCCAGGTAAGCGCCTCTTTTCATATAGTAATTCGCTACGTGTATTTCGTGGCTGGCGAGGCGGTTGCGCAGGAATACCATCCTTTTCTTCGCGTCCTCGGCATACTGGCTCTGGGGGTATTTTTCCAGAAGTTCGGAAAAGGCCTGGAATGCGGTCAGCGCTGAGCCCTGGTCGCGCTGGCTTGAATCGATTGGTAAAAATCGTTCCGTCAGCCCTTTGCCGCGATTAAAGTTTACCAGCCCTTTCAGGAAATAAGCATAATCCACGTGCACATTCTGGGGGTATAAGCGGATGAAGCGGTCACAGGCTGAGATGGCCGAATCGAATTCCTCGGTCTTGTAATAGGCATAGGCCAGGTCCAGCAGCGACTGTTGCCCGTAAACACCGAACGGGAAACGGGTTTCAAGAAATTCATAATACTCGACTGCCTTGCTGTAATAGCCGGAATCGAGCGCGCCCTTGGCCTCGGAGTACAGGCGTTCCACCGTCCAGTTTTTGGCTTCATTATCGTCCTTGTCGCCGAACCAGGCACAACCGCCGAGCAGCAGGACGGCAACGCAAATGCAGGGAATAAATCTATGGCAATACATCTTCAGTCCGGTTCATAGCGAATCTGCCGCGCATAATCGCACAGAATCAAAGCCCATATCAAGAGATGCCGACCTGGCCCGTATTTCACCTGGTGAGAAACGCGGGCTCGAAACAGACTGATTCGGCGTGGCTTGCTGTGGCGACACAGTATTATGCCGGATTCCGCGTTGAGCCCGGATGACGACGGAGGGTGACTGAAATGGCGTCCGGGGGTGTATCAAACCGGTCGCCGGCTTCATACTTTCTGTTGGCAATTCGTGATATAATTTCAGCTTTTACGATCTTGTCAGGCATGAACGAATTTGAGGATACCCTGAATGCACAATGAAGGAGTCAACAATGAACGGCGCCGTTTTCTCACCACTAGCGCGTCAGTCGTAGGCGGGGCAGGCGCGCTGGCCACCAGCGTGCCCTTTGTATCTACATTGATGCCCAGCGCCAGGGCCAAGGCAATCGGCGCCCCGGTTGAAGTCGATATCGGTGATTTGGAGATCGGTGAGCGAAAAATAGTCAAATGGCGCGGCAGGCCGGTTTGGATCCTGCGTCGTGATGATGCGACGATAGACGGACTCAGTGAATTGGATGAGGATGTAAAAGACCCTATGTCTGAAGTCCAGCAACAACCGTTTTATGCCAGGAACGAGTACCGTTCACAACGAGCGGAATACCTGATTGTGTTGGGGATTTGTACCCACCTGGGTTGTTCCCCCGTGTACGCAAGAAAAGATGAAGTAGAAACTTATCAACTCGGCGCTGACTGGCAGGGAGGGTTCTTCTGTCCCTGTCACGGCAGCCGTTTTGACCTGGCCGGCAGAGTTTTCAAAGGTGTGCCGGCGCCCGCCAACCTGGTGGTGCCGCCGCACCAGTATGTAAGCGATACCCGGGTATTGATCGGTGATGATTCCGGTGTCGTCCAGTCATGAATAAACGCCTGGCAGCGTTGCGCGACTGGGTGGACGCGCGCTTTCCGTTGCTGCAATTGTGGAATGACCACCTGGCCCGTTATTACGCCCCGAAAAATTTCAATTTCTGGTATTTCTTCGGTTCATTGGCCCTGTTTGTCCTGGTAATCCAGATTATTACCGGGATCTGGCTGACCATGAACTACAAGCCGTCCGCGGAATCCGCGTTTGCCTCGGTCGAATACATCATGCGCGACGTGGAGTGGGGCTGGTGGATACGCTACATGCACTCGACCGGCGCCTCCGCATTCTTTATCGTGATCTACCTGCACATGTACCGGGCCTTGCTGTACGGTTCGTATAAGCGGCCCAGGGAACTGCTCTGGATCATCGGAATGCTCATCTATTTTACCCTGATGGCCGAGGCTTTCTTCGGCTACCTGCTGCCGTGGGGACAGATGTCCTACTGGGGCGCCCAGGTGATCATCTCACTGTTCGGCGCCTTGCCGGTTATAGGAGACGAGCTTGCCTTGTGGATACGGGGTGATTTCGTTGTGTCCGACGTGACCCTGAACCGGTTTTTCTCCCTGCACGTCATCGCTTTCCCCCTGGTGCTCTGCGGTCTGGTAGGCGCGCACCTGCTTGCCTTGCACGAGGTGGGTTCGAATAATCCCGATGGTATTGAGATAAAAGACCACAAGGATGCCGACGGTGTGCCGCTGGACGGCATCCCTTTTCATCCCTACTACACCGTCAAGGATATTGTCGGCGTCGTGGTCTTTCTGATCATTTTTTGCGCGGTCGTGTTCTTCACACCCGAGATGGGTGGCTATTTCCTGGAGGCGAATAACTTTATCCCCGCCGACCCGTTGAAGACACCGGAACATATAGCGCCTGTGTGGTATTTCACACCGTTCTACGCCATCCTGCGCGCTGTGCCGAGCCAGTTCGGCGGCGTCGTCGCCATGGGTGCGGCAACGCTGCTGTTCTGTTTTCTGCCTTGGCTCGACCGGAGCCCGGTCAAGTCCATCCGCTACCGCGGCTGGAAATACAAGACTGCCCTGGCCCTGTTTACGGTCAGTTTTATTGCGCTGGGTTGGCTGGGTCTGCAGCCCGCCACCACGGCCTACACTTGGATGGCGCGCTTGTTTACAGTGATTTATTTCCTGTTTTTCCTGTTGATGCCGTTTTATACCGCTTCCGATAAGGACAAACCCGTACCGGACAGGGTGACATGATTATTCCGTGTATCCCGACGCCGATGCGGGGACGGAATTCAATCCCGTCCCCGGCTGTTTTGCGGAAATTAATTGCGTCCCCTGTTATTTTGCTGCTGCTGCTGGTAAACCCCTGCTGGTCAGCCGGCGGCAGTGATTATATCCTCCATGCCGATGTCGACCTGGGCGACAGGAAATCACTGCAGCGCGGCGCCCGTACGTTCGTAAACTATTGTGTCGGCTGCCATTCAGCCTCCTTTATGCGCTACAACCGGCTGGGCAGGGACCTGCATATCAGCGAGACTGTGCTGAAGGAAAACTTTATGTTCGGGACGCACAAAATGGGTGATACCATGACCATTGCCATGAACAGGCAGGAGGCGGAGAAATATTTCGGCGTGGCTCCACCCGACCTTTCCGTCACTGCCCGTTCGCGCGGCGCCGACTGGCTGTATACCTACCTGATGACGTTTTATCGGGACACCTCCCGTCCCAATGGCGTCAACAACCTGGCTTTCGAGGATACCGCCATGCCCCACGTGCTCTGGCAGTTGCAGGGCTGGCAGGAACCTGTGTACAAGGACGTGACCCACCGGGACGGCAGGATGAGCAGGGTGATCGATTACCTGGAAGTGGTGACAGAACCGCTTGACAAACCGAAACCCTACCAGGATGAAACCTATGAGGAGACGGTCAGCGACCTGGTGAATTTCATGGTTTACCTCGGGGAGCCCATCAAACTCAAACGCAAGAAAATCGGCGCTTGGACCATCACCTACCTGCTGGTATTGTTGCTGATTGTCTACCCGCTTAAGCGGGAATACTGGCGCGACGTAAAATGATTGCCTTGGTTAACGGTGGCCCGGTGATAGTCCTGTATTCCGGCATAACCGGCCCGGTCAGTCACTGTATCCGCCTGACACTGGCAGAAAAAGACATTGATACTCAGGTCAGATATGTCTATGCGGACAGCATTCCGGAGGAACTCACGGAGTTAAATCCATACAGCACGGTTCCTACCCTGGTAGACCGTGATCTTGCTTTGTATGATGCTCAAATCATACTGGAATACCTGGATGAACGCTTTCCCCATCCGCCGTTGATGCCGGCTGACCCGATGTCCCGCGCGGTTAACAGACAGTTGAGATACCGGATAACGCGGGATTTATACAACCCGGCTGAAGAACTGAACAGTGAAAATGAAATTGCCGCGGCGGGCGCCAGGAGAACCCTGCGTAACAGTCTGCTGGCAATCAACCCGGTATTCTCTCAAATGCCGTATTTTATGTCTGAAGAATATACGTTGGTGGACTGCTGTATGGCGCCGTTGTTGTGGCGTCTGGAAACCTACAATATCAGGTTGCCGGACAGCGCCGGGGCGTTGCGCAGGTACGCGCAATCACTGTTTGAGCGCGACGCGTTCCAGAACAGTATGTCTGAACCGGAACGGGAGATGTGTGAGCGTATGACGGCATAGCCCGCATATCTCACGGAGGTCTATTGGGTTTACATCTCCCCTGTGTCCACTTCCACCGCTGCCTTCTCCTCTTCTGTCTTTCTGAGCGATTCCCTGTATTCGAACAGCTTTACCACTTTTTGTACGCCGCCGGTGCGCCGGGCAATTTCCGTCGCGATGTCGCCTTCCTCCGTGGTAACCAGGCCCATGAGGTAGGCGACGCCGTCCTCGGTTGTTACCTTTACATGCAGGCTGCTCAGGTCTTTTTCCGCTATCAACTTGGATTTTATCTTGGCTGTAACCACAGTATCCGCACTGCGCGAGAGCAGGGAGCTGGGGGCGGCTAAGGTGATTTCATCGAATACCCTGGTTACCTTCTCAACGTTCTTCACTAGGTCAATGACGGCCTGCCGGTCCTCTTCGGTCGGCGCTTCCCCGCTGACCAGGACCGAAGTGTTAAAACTGGTGAAGTTGATGTGCACCCGTTTGTTCAACTCTTTTTTGTCCGACAACGCCAGTCTGGACTTGATCTCTATCGCTTCGTCCTCTATGAAAGTGCCGGTAGTCCTCCGGTCTGCCGCGAGAGTGGTCACGGCTGTCGTAGCGCCGGTTACGGCTACGGGGGCGCAGCCTTGCAATACACACAGGGGCGCAAGGAGGATGACTAGCCCGCATATCTCACCAATGGATGCGAAGATCGCGCAGGATTTTTCCCGCCAGCGGGTGCCTGCGACCGAAAGCGTAGCAGGGACTACGGTTGAGGAAGCACGTGCCCGCTGGCGNNCCAGGGATGGACGCAATGAACGCATCCAGCGCAGTCTGGGATGGCAACAAAGTGATATAATCACCATAATGTATTGACAGCATAAATATTTCCACCGATGACAAGCGAATTGGTGAGATATGCGGGCTAGAAGGTGGTATTGTGGCTTTTTCATGTTGTTGCTCCGAGTAATTTCTGGTCGATCAGGTCACATAGTGAATGGATAATCATCAGGTGTACCTCCTGGATCCTGGCCGTTGAGTCAGCCGGCACACGAAGTTCAATATCGGTTTCCAGCAGAATATCAGCAACCTGCCCCCCTTGCCTGCCGGTCAGGGCTATGACGTGCATGCGTTTGTCGTGGGCGGCATCGATTGCATGAATAATATTGTGGGATTCCCCACTGGTGCTGAACGCCAGCAAAGTATCATCCGGATGTCCCAGCGCCCGGACCTGCCTGGAGAAAACATCGGCATACTGGTAATCATTCGCAATAGACGTTAACACGGATGAGTCGGTTGTCAATGCAATGGCCGGCAGTCCCGGCCGTTCCATCTCAAAACGGTTTATCATTTCGGAGGCAAAATGCTGTGCGTCGGCGGCTGAACCGCCGTTCCCGCAACTCAGTATCTTGTTGCCGTTGAGCAGGCAGGCGGTTATCA
>JAAXHV010000122.1 GCA_012270695.1 Gammaproteobacteria bacterium
GGCAAAAAGACCAGCGAGGGCGCATCGAGCGCAGTTTGTAACGGCTTTGAAGACCAAATATACCAAGTAACTTCTTGATGCCACATAAGTATCAGTACAACACCAAGCGAATTGGTGAGATATCCGGGCTAGACAACCCGGAGGAGATGGAACTGTTTGCGGCCCGTTGCGCGAGCTGCATCCACAACGGTTTCAAGCTGTACCTGCAGGGAGAACTGGGGGCGGGTAAAACCACGTTTGTCAGGGGGTTGTTGCGGGCGCTTGACTACCGGGGAATCGTCAAAAGTCCGACCTATACGCTGGTTGAATACTATCATACCGCTTCCTATCGGATTTTCCACTTCGACCTGTATCGGCTTGCCACGCCGGCGGAGTTGATTGATATCGGATATCGGGACTATTTTGATGGTCACAGTATTTGCCTGGTGGAATGGCCGGAACGGGGCGAAGGCTGCCTGCCGGTCCCGGACCTGGTCATCAATATCAGTATCAATCCAACCGGGCGTGACCTGAGCTGCCAGGCGCATACCGCTGCAGGTGAAAAATATCTGCAGCGACTCATTGCCGTACCCTCCTGAGAGAGACTACTGAAAGCTAAAAAAAACAGTTAGATAGCTTGACTTCTTAAAAAAAATTTGAGATAATTGCCAATAGTATTGAAGCGCAAGGGCCTGGAATATGCTGCGTTTTATCTCAAGTTATTGTTTACTCCTGATTTTTTCTGTGTCATCCGGTGCGGGGGAAAGCGTCCGTCTGAAGAATATACGGGTCTGGGCTGCACCGGACAACACTCGCGTCGTATTTGATGTGACCGGTCCACTTAAGCATGACCTGGAGCTGTTATCTGATCCTTTTCGCGTAGTGGTTGACCTGGAGAATACCGAACCGTTCACCGCTCTGCCCCAACCGGTAATACGCGACGGTTATCTACGCGGAATCAGGAGCGGGCAGCATGGTAACTTCCTGAGGATCGTACTGGATTTGAAAAAACACGCCCAGGCAAAGAGCTTCCTGTTGGCGCCGAACGAACATTACGGTCACAGACTGGTGGTGGATATTTACGATCGGCAACAACAGCAGGTAGTGATAAAGGAAGAAGCGCTGGCGCCAGGTCGTCGTGACGTTGTAATCGCCATTGATGCCGGTCACGGTGGTGAAGATCCGGGGGCAATAGGGCCACGAGGGACTTATGAAAAGACGGTCATGCTGGAACTGGCGAAGAAACTGGCCCATGCCCTGAACCGGGAACGCGGAATGCGGGCGGTATTGACCAGGAAAGGTGATTATTACCTGCCGTTACGCAAGCGCATCGAGCTGGCCCGCCGGCACAAGGCCGATCTGTTTATTTCCATACACGCCGATGCATTCACCAGTTCAAGGGTGCGCGGGTCATCGGTCTACGTTCTGTCTGGCCGCGGCGCCAGCAGTGAGCATGCCCGCTGGCTGGCCGAGCGGGAAAATGCCTCCGACCTGATCGGTGGGGTCAGCCTGGACGACAAGGACAGCCTGTTGGCATCGGTTTTGCTGGACCTGTCCCAGACGGCAAGCCTGGAGGCGAGTATCGATGCGGCTGAGAGGATCCTGGAAGGTTTGAAAAAGGTAGGTAAATTGCATAAACCCCGAGTGGAATCCGCGGGTTTTGCCGTATTGAAATCTCCTGATATCCCCTCACTGCTGGTCGAGAC
>JAAXHV010000123.1 GCA_012270695.1 Gammaproteobacteria bacterium
AAAAAGGTGACGGGTCCCGTGCGATTACCTTGCGCATTACTGTGACTGCTTCACGCAGCATTTGCATGGTTCTGTGCGGTTTTTCAATACCGATCAACGTGTTTAAGCCGCCTCGGCCGACTCCGCATATTGCACGCCCTCCCGTGAGTTCATCCAGGGCAACCAGGTTGGTTGCGTGGTAGACAGGATGTGCAATTTTTGGCGTCACGATGGCCGGGCCCAGCGTTATCCGTTCAGTATGGTGGCCGATAAGCGTGAGGATTGGCCAGGCGGGGCGCATGATTAAATCATCGGCAACATGCAATTCATCAAACCCGTACCTCTCAATCTCTCCGGCCATCCAGATATAATCCTGTATGGGGAAAGAGCCGGTAAGCATGACACTGATTTTTATGGTCATTGATATTGCCCCGGGATTACGCTGTTTCCAACTCATTTGCTTCGTGGTTGACACCCAGTTTTTTTCTGAGTTCTTTTGTCCTGCTGAAATTGATCCTGCCGATTTGGTCAACTTCAACGCCGTATACGCTGCGCGCCCTGTCCATACTGACAAATCCTTCCCTGACATCCCTGGCAACGCGTTCCGGTTCTCTTTCCACTGGTTTGCCGTAACCGCCTGCGCCGGTGCAAATGGATATGATGGACTCTCCGGGTTCCAGCACGACGCGGGCACACAAATCCAGTTCTTCGAGTTGGCCATCCCGCCTGCGCATGAACTGCTGCGATTTTGCGCCGGCATGGCCGCCCCGTACACCCAGCGGTGCGTTGATCGTGCCATCGCTGGTAAACAACGCTTCTATGGTGGTATCCACCGGTTCATATTCCACGTAAGCGCTCGGCGAACCCGTGTGCCGGCCGGCGCCTTCCGTATCCCGGAGCAAATACTGTGAGCGCACCAGTATCGGGTATTTCATCTCGTCCACCTCTATGGAATCGTGGTGTTGCAGCCCGGCAACGCCGATTCCTATTATGGTCAGCCAGCCGTCGGCGCGGGGTGCGCCGGGGCCGTTACATACCAGCAGGCACAGGAAGTTCTGGAAATGGCCTCTGCCTTCCCTGGGGTCGATACCGGAGATCACGGCCATCGCCGGCGGCATGTGCCGGCCTATCTCGGCCAGGCCAAAACCATCGCCGAGCTGGGCAAAACCCACAGCGACGGCTTTCCCCGCCAGTTCCGACAGGTTGGTTGTCGCAACGGAACAACTGTATGGGTGCAGGGGAATACCGATTGCGCAATTTTCCCGCAATTGCACGTCGATGCAGCGGAAGCTTCCGGAATTCAACGGCACCTGCCGGCGCATGCTGGAGAATACCCCGGCCATTGCTGCTGAAGATATTGTCGACTCGGACAGGTTCATTCCGAACGGTTGGCAATCAATATTGTCCCTCAGGTCAACTTCCACCCTGGCTTCAGCCGGATACACGGCCAGGTCGACATTGATGGGCACGCCGTCATCTGCGCCAGGCACCGGATCATGGTGAATGGTCACCCGGGTTTTACCCTCGGGCAGTTCGCTTAATGCCAGGGCCATACGCCGTTCCGAATAGTCCATCCAGTCTTCGGCAAAGGCCTCGAATGTCCCTTCCGCCACACTGTCCAGGAACTCCAGCAGGCGTTTCTCACCGATGCGGCAGGCGCCCAGCATGGCAAGAAAATCACCGTACCACATATCCGGCACCCTGATGCGCAAACGGCACAGGCGGACAAAGTCATCATCCAGCTGGTAGTCCCGCTGGATTTTTACACAGGGGAAAATCAGTGCGCCTTCTTCATAAACATCCTTGGCGGTAGCAAAGAAGGTAGTGGGTATGGAGTTTCCGCAATCCGCCATGTGCGCCTTGGCATACACCGTTGCGCGATGCCGTCCCTGATCATCGACTACCGGCATCAAAATCGTCCAGTCGGCAGGGTGGGTATTACCGTGGTAAGGCGAATTATGTACGAAGGCATCACCCCGGTGGAGCAGCGGATGGCATTCTTTCATGTAACGGGACTGCAGTTCAGGTCCGCACAGCGTCATGCACGGCAGACCTTCGCACACGGTCAGGATATTGTGATCGGCGGTAATAATCCCGCAGGCAAAGTCCCGGGCCATATTCATGATTGCCGAACGGGAAGTGCGCAACAATGTATTCCGCATCGCCAGGACAACGGATTCCAGGCGGCTGTTCAGCAGCGCCAGTTCATGCCCGCTCATTTTCGAACCGGATTTGACGGTTTCCTCGACAATGTTCCTCAGCAGCGATTGCGCGGGTTCCACCATGAATGAAGAACCGGTTGTTTTTACCGCGTTTCCGCCCGGGGGAACAATTATGGTCGTGACCGGCGATTCGATAAACGCAGGGCCGTGGATTTTAATCCCCGGCTGCAATGTTTCCGCGCGGAGCACCTTGCCGGACGTCCAGCCTGCACCCTGGAAATAAGCCCGTCGTTCCGTGCCCGCTTCACGCACGACCGTGCTGTATTCGGCGCCGGTGGCTACGTCCTTGTGCAGTTTGCAGGACACCTCGGCTCGCCAGGCGATTACTTCAATCGGCGAAGCCGTATCCTCGATTGCGAACAGGTCAAGGTGCACCTTGTGAAAGTCGTCAACCAAATCCTGTATGTCTGCTTCATTGTCAAACCGGTCGCGGCGCAGGGGAACCTCGATCTCCCATACCTGGTCGGGATAGCGCGCCTCTACGCTGTAGTTGATGGTGACGTCATCGGTGCCGGAATCCGCGGCAAATGCCCCACAGCGCCGGCGCAGGTCCTGCAATATCCGGTTGGCAGCAGCGCGGTCGAAGACCGTGCTCAGCATGAAGTGTGTCGTGGAAAAATCACGTTTGAGTTCGGACAATAGCGCGCCGGCAGCGCTTAATGCCGCGGACACGGAGGGAATTAATATCTGCCTGACACCCAGTTGCGCGGCAATGCTTGTCGAATACAGGCCGCCACCACCGCCGCCGCCAACCAGCAGGGCATCGACGGGATCGATCCCCCGTTCCAGGGTGATCTCTTCGATGGCTACCACCATGTTCTGGCAGGCCAGTTCGAAGATTGCTGCTGCCGCATCTGCCAGTTCCAGGCCCAGGCGCCTGCCCACCCCGGATATGATCGCCTGTTCTGCGAGGGAGACGTCTATCTGTATATTTCCGCCAAGATAAAATTCCGGGTCGAGATAGCCGAGTACGATACATGCATCGGTAAGAGTGGCCTGTTTTCCCCCCTTGCTCCAGCACGCAGGTCCGGGGTCGGCGCCGGCGCTCTGCGGACCGACGTGCAACAGGCCGCCTTCATCGACCCAGGCGATAGACCCTCCACCAGCACCGATACTGCGCACGTCGACCGAAGCAAAACCGGTCATGAATCCCTGTTTCTGATCGCCTACCATGGCTTCGCGGGTCCAGGGTATCTGGCCGTTTTGCACCAGTCCGACATCATAGGTGGTGCCGCCGGCATCGGTTACTATCGCAAGTCCGGAGTTACAATCGTGTTTGGCGTAATGGCGCCCGGCTACCGGGGCTGCCGCGGGACCGCTGCCTATGGTATGGATGGGCCTGTTCCAGACATCGTCTGCATCGAGCATCCCGCCTGACGCCGTCAATATTAACAGGCGGCCGGAGAAACCCTCTGCGCGCAACGAAGCTTCGAGATGCCGCAGGTAGGAACCCATCAACGGTTTCAGCGACGCATCGATAGCCGTTGAAGAGGCGCGCCGGTATTCGCGGATTGTCGGATTCAGTTGATGGGAAAGTGTGTAAGGAATACCAGGCAGGTATTCGTCAAGTAGTTTGCCCAGTTCCAGTTCATGGACCGGATTTACCACCGACCAGAGCAGACAAACGGCAACCGCTTCGACGTCGTCCTGTTTGATTTTCCTTATTGTCTCAATCGCCGCCTCACGGTCGATATCCTTCACAACGCGACCGTCGGCATAGATACGTTCCGCTATTTCATAGGACCGGGACCGCGGGATGTACGGGTCGGGATATTCCTGGGAGTAATCCATGGGCTCATGCCTGCCGCCACCTTCCCTGACCAGCAGCATATCCTTATGGCCCTGCGTTGTAATAAAAGCAGTACGCGCAGTCTTGTGTTCCACAATGGCATTGGTTGCCCTGGTCGTACCGTATACCAGGACATCTCCCAGTTCCAGCAGACGCTGTGTGCTTACCCCAAGTTCCTGCGCGGCAAAACTGATGACATCAAGCAGTCCCCTGGTGGGGTCATCCGGGGTTGTAGGACGTTTGAACAGGTGTAATTTATCGTCCAGCCCTTCAATGATCAGGTCAGTGAATGTGCCGCCGGTATCGACACCGAAGCGCAGCCTTCTACTATCTTCAAGTCTCATATCAACTGGTTGCCTGTTTGGTTTTTTCAGTACAGAACAGAAATTATGTTTCCTCGCGCCAGGTAATTGCTAGCCCATTGCGGCAAGGCTTATCCTCTGAGCGTATTGGTGTGACTCCGAATTCCTTAGAGTTGGTATCGTTATGGTTTATAATTACATATTGTTGACGGCAGATGGTAGAAGAACGAATGGCTGAATACAACAGCACTAACTCACTGCCAATCAGTGTTGACACGTTCAGCACGACAGTGGCCGAAACGGCAAACGAGTATATTAACGCTCATATCGCCTTGCACCGCCTGGATGTGGTCGATATGCACTCCGGCGTGGAATTCAACTGCCTGCGCTGGCAGACAGGCGATTTCCAGGTGTGTGATTTCTCGTACGGGCAATGTGAAGTAGAAGTCACCGTGATTCCATGCGATGAACGCGGCTTTTTTATCGTCGTACCGGTAGCCGGTCATGTTGATGTATCGTCAAAAGATATCCGCTTTGCCCTGCAACCCGGTTCGGCGATGGCTTTCACTACGCCTGAAGTCGCAAACACTTCATTTCATGATTCCCGCAGTTTCCGTAACATTAATATTTCTGCCTCCTACGAGGCATTGCGGAACTTTCTTGCAAACGAGTTTGACCTGCCGATAACCCGGAGTATCACCTTTGCGAAACAACCGGTATTTATCGATAACGATTTCCGCTTCCTGCTTGACTATATAGAGTGGTTTTCAAACCGGGCCGATACAGATGTGGTGTCGATGTTTAATAACAGTCTGCACCTCGCCGGCCATCTGCATGACATGCTGATGGGGTTGCTTGTCTCCACATTTGATAATAATTACCGGGAACTCTTCCATTCGCAAGATGCAAGATGCGCCGCACCCATTTATGTGCGCCTGGCGGAAGAATACATACGGGATAATGCCAGCAAGGCAATGACCGTAACCGACATAGCCCGGGAAGTGGGTGTTGCAATGCGCACCCTGCACAAGGGGTTCCAGCGCTACCGTAATTACAGCGTTTCAGAGTTTTTAAGAAATGAACGCTTGTCCCTGGCCCGCAGGGAACTGGCAACGGCAAGACAAAGAAAGCTGTCGGTTACCGATGTGGCTTATGCCTGCGGTTTTGCGCACCTCAGTAAATTTGCCGTTTCATACCAGAAAAAATACGGGGAAAAGCCTTCTGATACTCTCAGGAAGGGGAATTGAATGGTTTTTGCAGACACCAGGAGACCATATCCGGCTAATTTGCTGACTGCCGGATGCACCAGATGAATGCTTTCAACAAAGGCCGTCGTGAATTTCTGCGTGTCAGCGCGCTGGCCGGCGGCGGTTTGCTGCTTGGCTTTGCCGTACCGGTAAAACGGGGTTTTGCCAATGACAGCAGGGAGCAGAACTTCACGCCTAACGCATTTCTGCAGATAACGCCGGATGGGACGGTCACCGTCATCTCCAGCAAATCCGAAATGGGGCAGGGGATCTACACGGGTCTGGCCCTGCTTGTCGCTGAGGAGCTGGATGCCGACTGGAACCGCGTACGGGTTGAAGCGGCGCCGGTAGCCGATGTCTACAAACACCCCTGGTTCGGCAGACAGGCCACGGGCGGCAGCACGAGTATCCGCAGCGAGTATGACAGGTACAGGCGCGCTGCGGCCGGCGCCCGCATGATGTTAATCGCCGCGGCGGCACAGCGTTGGCAGGTGCCGGCTGCCACGTGCCGTACTGAAGCCGGCCGGGTGCTGCACGATGCCAGCGGCCAAAGCGCGACGTTCGGTGCTTTGGCGAGCGCGGCCGCGACGATGCAGGCGCCGAACGAGATAACCGTTAAATCCCCTGACCAGTTCCGCTTGATCGGGCGCCGGCAGCAACGTCTCGACACGCCGGTGAAGGTAACGGGTGAGGCTGAATTCGGCCTGGATGTAAGCGTACCCGGCATGTTGACAGCGGTAATCGCCAGGCCGCCGCTGACCGGCGCACAACTGCAGAGCTACGCTGACAGTGAGACAAAAAAAATCAGGGGTGTGCGGGGTGTCATGGCGGTGCGTGCGGGGGTCGCAGTACTGGGCGATTCATTCTGGGAGGCAAAACGCGGGCGTGACGCACTGCGTATGGAATGGGATGATGGTCCCTACGCCGGCCTGTCAACGGCGCAGCTACGTGAGAAATATGCCCGCCTGGCTGAACAGCCCGGACGCGAGACCTACAGGTCAGGGAACGTGGAAGCGGCCTTCAAGGAGGCGGAGACGGTCATAGAGGCGGACTATGAATTGCCGTTCCTGGCACATGCCTGCATGGAACCCCTGAACTGCGTCGCCGATGTCCGCGCGGATCGCGCCTACATCTGGAACAGCACCCAGAGCCAAGGGCGAGCTCAACAGGCGGCAGCCGACCTGACCGGGCTGCCGCTGGAGGCAATAGAGGTGCACACGACTTTCCTGGGCGGTGGCTTCGGGCGCCGGGACGCATCAGACTTCACGGCCGAGGCAGTCGAACTGTCCATGAAGGTTGGCAAACCCGTCAGGGTCGTCTGGACCCGTGAAGACGACACGCACGGCGCTTATTACCGCCCCATGAACCTGGCAAGGCTGCGCGGCGGGCTGGATCGAGAGGGAAGACCGGTTGCCTGGACACACCGGTTGGTGGGCGCCTCCATCCTGCATGCCGAAGGCCATTGGGACCCGGACGAGGATGTCAATGCCGTGGATCCGACGTCCGTTGATGGCGCCGCGAACATCCCTTACACGATCGCCAACCAGGCCGTCGACTACCACCCGGTAGATGACGGTATCCGCATACACTGGTGGAGATCCGTGGGTAGTTCGGTGAACGGGTTTGTGGTCGAGTCCTTCATCGATGAAATGGCCGCGGCTGCCGGTGAAGATCCCTTTGAATTCAGGCGTACGTTGTTAAAGAACAGCCCGCGGGAACTGGGTGTGCTGGAACTCGCTGCCGACAAGGCGGAATGGGGTACGCCTTTGTCCCAGGGTCGGGCACGCGGCATTGCCGTACACCAGTTCGGCGGCAGTTACGTTGCCCAGGTGGCAGAAGTGTCTCTCGGCAGTAATGGGGAACCGCGGGTCCATCGTGTCGTTTGCGCGGTGGACTGCGGCGTCGCACTGGATCCGGACAACATCCGTGCGCAGATGGAAAGCGGCATCGCCTATGGACTGTCCGCGGCCCTGTACGATGAAATCACCCTGAAGGAAGGGCGCGTCGAGCAGGGCAACTTCCATGACTACCGGGTGCTGCGTATTAGCGAGATGCCCGAGGTGGAAACACACATCCTGGAGAGTGGCGCAGCGCTGGGAGGAATCGGGGAAGCGGCCACTCCACCCATTGCGCCGGCGGTGACCAATGCGCTGTATGCGCTGACGGGCACACGCATCCGGCGCTTGCCGATTACCCGCACTCAACTGGCAAACATCTGAATCACTTCAGGCAGGTTGGCAACAGACAGGCCAAGGGATAACAACAAGCCTGTGGCCAGGACGATATTTCTTTTCAAACTCGCCACGTGCTCGCCCATAACCGCCCTGTTGTTGAGAAGGAACAGCAACACAAAAAAAGCCAGTGGAATGACGATGGTGTTGACTCCCATGAGCAGTAAATTTTTGGCCAATTCGGGGAATTCCCAGAATGGCGCGGATATTGCGGGTGCGAGGATGAAAAACACCAGCGTGTATTTGAATGTCCTGTTATCGCCAGCATAGTGCCAGTTGAGCCGCATTATATCCAGGCAGGCATAACTGGTTACTTCCACGATTACGATATAGGTGGTTATCGCCGCCACCAGCATGCCAAGGGAAAAAATGACGGGTCCCATAAAGCTGACGACTTCCGGGAAGGCGCGGACCAGTATCTTGCTGGCCTCGTTGACGGAATCGATCTCTGCATGGTTCGCCAGGGGATAGAGCGCAAATCCGCCGGCGATGATAATAAACAGGGAATACCCGCCGTACATCACACCGAAGTTGATGACGGATTTTCTGAATTCCCTGTTCAGGTCGGCCGCGCCGGCTTGGCTGTCCGCACTGAGATAGGAGATGCCGAATAATGCGCCCGGCGCCAATACGCTGCCAATGATGGCCATCATGGAAATACCGCTGTCGCGAGTTATCCCCTGTCCGGGCACCGGCAGGTCGGCAGGTACGCCGGGTATAAACCCCGCCAGAATTGCGCCTATCTCCTGGAAACCGCGCAAGGCCACGATCAGGAAGCAGATAAACATCAACAGCATGCAGGCTGTCATCACTCTCTGCATCCGTTCATAACCTTCCGCGGCAAGCAGCCAGATTATCGCCGCGGCGAAACCCAGGGACAGGACAACTTGCGCAATACGATAGGAGTTGGCAGCGTCCCCGGCCATGCCCGTTTCCGCGGGATAATATCCGAACAGCGCCATTGAAGCTGACGTCATGATAGACACGTGCGCCATGCCGACGAGAACATGCACCGGCACGTGGATCAGGATAATCAGCCAGGCAACACCCGGGTGGATGTGGTCGCGTATCAGGGAAAACATGCCGCGGTCTTTATTTACCAGGCCTATACGCGCGGCCGAATCCACGGAAATGACAAATAAAGGCAGGATGAGTACGGCCAGCCAGAGCAAATCATAGCGAAACCAGGCGCCGGCCAGGATGAGTGACGAGGTGGACCCTGCGCCCATGGAGCCTGCGGTGATGACTGCGGCCGGACCAACTATGGCGATAAAGTAAGCGACTAATTTTCGCATAATGACATTTGCTGCTGGTTAACCGATCAGTGTCTGGACAAACTCCGGTAACTTTATGACGGATATGGTAAGCGACAGTACCAGTGCTGCCAGCAATATCACATTCCTCGGCATGCTTCCCGTATATTCACCCATGACGGCTCTCTTGTTTATCAAAATCAGTACAGCCAGGTAAACAAGCGGCACCACGATTGCGTTGATCCCCATCAACAGCAGCAGCTTGAACAGGGCAGGAAAGCTCCACAGGGGCGCCAGTACCGCGGGCAGCACGATGCAAATAGACACTGTGCGCTTGAAGCGCCTGTTATCGCTG
This sequence comes from Gammaproteobacteria bacterium, assembly GCA_012270695.1. Taxonomy (GTDB): domain Bacteria; phylum Pseudomonadota; class Gammaproteobacteria; order Eutrophobiales; family Eutrophobiaceae; genus JAAXHV01. The sequence continues at coordinate 9,379 of JAAXHV010000123.1, forward strand.
GTATGGTGCCAGGCAAAACCGAACATATCGAGAATGAAATAAGTGATGACCTCCACTGTAACTACAAAAGTGGTCAGCGCTGCAATGACCATCCCGGCCGAAAATATCACCGGGCCGAGGAATTCCAGCCCCTGTGGAAACGCGCGTAACAGTATCCTGCCGGCCTCGTGGACCGAATCGATCTCCGCGTGGTTTGCCAGTGGGTAGAGGGCAAAGCCGCCGGCAATGATGATGCACAGGGAACAGGCGCAGTAAAAGAAACCCAGGTTAATGACGGAATTGTGGAATTCGTGCCGCAGATCCACTACGCCCCCCCGCCGGTTGTCCGCGCTCAGGTACGGCATGCCCAGCATCGCGGCCGGCGCCAGGACACTGCCGACAATGCCCAATATGGTAATGCCGCTGCTGCGCATCATGTCCTGGCCGGGAACCGGCAGGTCCGCAGGTATCTTGGGCGCCATTCCCGACAGAATGGCGGACAGTTCCGTAAAACCGCGCAGCGCGACGATGAGAAAACAGACAAACATCAACACCATTAATGCAGTCATGTAACGTTGCATGCGTTGATAACCTTCCGAGGTCAGCAGCCAGATGATGCCGAGAGCAAATAACAGGGATACGACCAGTTCTACTGCCTGGTAGTTGCTGCCGGCTAGTTCTGCTGCAGTATCAGGAGGATAATATTCGAACAGGGACAGCGCGGCCGAGGTCATGACCGACATTTGTCCCATGCCGATGAGCAGGTGGACGGGGATATTAATCGCCAGCAGCAGCCAGCCCACACCCGGATGGAGATGCTCGCAGAGCAGGGTAAACATTCCCTTGTCTTTATTGAGTATGCCGATGCGGGAGGCGCTGTCGACTGTTATCACCAGCAGGGGAGAGATCAGGACGACTACCCAGAGCAGTTCATAGCGAAACCAGGCGCCGCTGAGTATCAGTGAAGAAGCTGTGCCGGCGCCGATGCTGGCGGCTGCCATCACCGCGGCAGGACCGACAATCCGTTTGAGATATCCTGAAAAGTTCTGCACCGAAAGCGCCGTTAGAAACGCTGCCAGTAATCGCGCACGGTCTGCTTCATATCCCGGTGCAGCAGCATGATGCCGAACAGGTTCGGCAGCGCCATCAGCGCCAGGGTGACGGCCGAGAACAACCACACCATTGACGTGTCGACCACCGCGGCGGTAAAGAATGCCACGCAATAGAACAGGCGGTAGGGCAGCACCCAGCGCAGTCCGAACAGGTAGGTAACGGCGCGATCGCCGTAGTAGGACCAGGCTATGGCAGTGCTGAATGCGAACAGCATGAGGCCCAGTGTCACCGCGTACTGGCCGTAATCGCCCAGGAAGCTGCGTTTGAATGCCTCTACCGTCAGCGGTACGGAATGCAGCAGGGACCTGCCGCGCAGGGATACGTCGCCGGCAAGCGAGCCGTCATTGATCACAATGGCTCCGCTGTACGGTTCTCCGTCGATATGGAAATATACGTCTTCGGCAATGGAGCGGTTGTGCAGGATGGTGATTCCGGCGTCCGAAAGTTGACCGTTTACGACATTGAAGCTGCCCTCAACAGGTTTCACCTGTGCGGAAGTGGAAGTGCTGCCGTTGAGGTGACGGAATAAAGTTTCCACGTGCGCCGGGTTCATATCGCTATAGACGCCACTGATAAACTGGGTATCGAATGCCTGAAACTCGTTATCGAATTTTTCCTTCCACACCCCCGAGGACAGGATGACCAGTCCCGTCAGTGTGCAGATCACCAGGGTGTCGAGAAACGGTTCCAGCAGTGAGACCATGCCTTCGGACACGGGTTCGTCACCCCTGGCCGAGGCGTGGGCGATGGGCGCGGATCCTTGTCCTGCCTCATTCGAGAACAGACCTCGGGCGACCCCCCTGTTGAAAGCGTAGGCAAAGGTGGCGCCGAGGAAACCTCCGGTGGCGGCAGTATCGGTGAATGCGGTTTGAAATACGGACAGGAAAGCAGGGATTACCTCTTCGATATTGGCGACGATGACCGCCAGGGCAGCGGCGAAATAGAGCAGGCCCATGATCGGCACTATCGCTGAAGTCACCCGGGCGATGCGGCGAATACCGCCGAGTATAACCAGTGCAAGCAACAGGGCGAACAGTGCGCCGCTTACCCAGGTGGGAATACCGAAAGAGGAATGCAGACCTGCGGCCATGTTATTGCTCTGCGGCATGTTGCCGGAACCCAGGGTACTGAATACTGTTGCGATCGCAAAAAACACGGCCAGCCATTTCATGTTCAGGGCGCGTTCCATGTAGTACATCGGTCCGCCGGCCATCTCGCCCTTTTCATCTTTGATCCGGTACTTGTGGGAAATCGTTACCTCCACGAACTTGGTGGTCATGCCGACGAAGGCCGTGGCCCACATCCAGAACAGCGCGGCGGGGCCGCCCAGGTGCAGGGCAAGCGCAACCCCGCCGATATTACCGGTGCCTACGGTGCCGGACAGGGCTGTGGACAAGGCCTGGAAGTGGGAAGTGTCGCCTTCAGCGTCGTGACTGGTATAACGCCCCGTAAGGGTCGCCCAGGCGCGCTTGAAGTAGCGTATCTGCGGGAAGCCCAGGTAAAGGGTAAAGAATACGCCAACTCCGAGCAGCAGCCAGGGGAAATACCAGGCAGCACCCAGGATTCCGTCAAGAAAAGCCAGGAAGTCGTTAAGTCCTTGCATAATATTATACTTTAATTTTATTATTTAACCATTTGAAATAGAATTATTAATCTATTTCAAACCTGTACCCGACGCCACATACCGAATGGATTATCTCCTGTAAAGACAGTACCCCGGTAAACTTTTTTCCCAGTTTACGGTCAAATCCATATATTTTCCATGATGTTTGCCAATCCATCCATTACACTGTTCATCGTCGCTACTTTCAATCAACCACAGAGGAGAAAATTAATGAATAAATTACTCATTGCCGCTTTTGTTTCTATGTTGCTGGCCGCGGGGGCCAGTGCCGAGCATCATACTGGCGGCAAACACAAGAACAAGTTGCTCAGCAAACTGGAACTCACGGAGGAGCAGAAGCAACCCGTAGCCGATATCCTTAAGGAACAATGGAAAAAGAGCAGGGAGATCATGGAACCCGCGTTCGAACAGGTCAGGCCGCAGATGGAAGCCTTGCACGAGAAAACCAGGCAGAGGCTTGCTGGTGTCCTTACCGAGGAGCAGTTGCAGAAGTACGATAAGATGAGCAGCAAACGCCATAAACGCATGAACAAGCGCTATTCTCACAGGTAGCGGCACCCGCGCCAAGACTTGTTCGTTATTGTATCGCCCGGATTTCTTTATCAATCCTTGCTGCAATCGTCCGGGCCGATTTAATTACTTCATGCTCATCCAGTGTCAGTACTTTACGGTCTTCCATAAGCACTTTACCGTCAACGATGACAGTCTGCACGTCCTGGGCATCGACGGCATAAACAAGATGGGACACAACGTCATACATGGGGACCAGGTGGGCAGCCTCCAGTGATACCAGGATAAGGTCCGCATGTTTGCCTGTCGCCAGTGATCCGGTATCATCCAGACCGATAGCCGCGGCGCCGACTCTGGTGGCGGTCTCCAGGACTCTTATGGCAGGCATGGTCTCAGGGTCCAGCAGGCGGCCCTTGTGTATATATGCGGCCAGGCGGATCTCGTCCCACATGTCCAGGTCGTTGTTGGAGGCTGCCCCGTCCGTGCCCAGACCCACCGCGACACCGGCGTCCAGCATTTCAGGAACCGGAGCAAAACCGGATGCGATCTTCATGTTGGACGTGGGGTTGTGGATAGCGCCCACCCTGCGTGCGGACAGAATGGATATTTCGGCTTTCGTCGGCCAGACAACGTGGGCGGCAATGATTGGGCCATGGAAGAAACCGATTTTTTCAAGATGGTTGATCGATGTCTCTCCGTACCTGTCTCCCACGAGCTTGAGTTCGGCCTTTGACTCGGAAAGGTGGATCGCAATGCCCACGGAGAGTTCATCAGCCCGTTTTCTTACGATCTTCAGGTTGTCGGGTGTAATGGTATAGGCCGCGTGAGGCGCAAAGACAGGGGTGATACGGTTGTTCCTGTTTTTCCATTGCTCGATAAAACTCTCGGCCTTGTTCATTGCATCGACAAAGTTTTTGGTGTAGCCGCTTTCCTGTTCGATGACGGCAGCCCCGATAATCGCTCGCAGGCCGCATTCCTCCATCACCCGGGCGATCTCCTTTGGATGAAAATACATATCCACGACGGTCGTTGTGCCGCCCCTGATCATCTCAAGACAGGCCAGTTGTGTACCGACACGCACAAATTCTTTATTCACAAAGCGGATTTCGGCGGGAAAGATGTATTTTGTCAGCCATTCCATTAGTTCAAGGTCATCGGCAATACCGCGAAAGAGAACCATAGCCGCATGGGTGTGCCCGTTCACAAGACCCGGCATCAGCACCTGGTTTTTACCGGCAATTCGTTTTGTTGGCGAGAATTTCCTGTTAATCGATGTCTGCTCATCGACCGCGATAATGATCCCGTTGTCAATGGCAATAGCGCCTTTATTGATTATCGTATTTTTCTCATCCATGGTGACGACATAATCAGCTGAAACGACCAGATCAATGTCGTCTGCATTGGCATACGGACTTTTCAAGGCCAGTATCGACAGGGAAATAAGCAACAACCAGAGGTGAATTCTGCTATTCATGACAATACAAATACGAAGAAGGCGGCTGTCCTGTTTTCAATTCGATCTGATCACCTGGACCTACACCCAGCGCATCCAGCACCCGGGCAGGGAAAGTGACCTGTCGTTTGGATGTAATCTTTACTATCATCATAGGTCTCCTTACAAATATGTCATTATAGTGAGGAAAAGTTGTCAACTATAATTTAATAAAGGCATTGGTTTGTCTGCTGTAACAGGCGCTGCGCCGAGTTCTATGAGGCGCTCATTATCCGGAGAAGCCAGGGTGAATACCGGTTTATCCTGGGCCAGTATGTCCATGCACAGTTTTTCATTCTTCCCGCCGTTCTCAGCATGTGCAATGAGGAGACAGTGGGAGAGGGCGGCGACATAAGCATTACGCAGGATTGCTGAACCTGACGTGGCGCGGCTGATGCTACCGTCAAAGAATGAAAGCAACAACAATCGCCCATCGGATAGAGGTTTTCTCCAGTTTGCTGGAATCCGCATTGTGCCGAGTCCGCGGGCAGGACAGATTATGATCCTGGCGGAACCCCGTAATACCAAGTCGAGGAATTCTTTCTCCATCGCAGACTGGAATCCGCCAATAAGCGTAATGTTGTGATTACGAAGCGCGCGAGCAAGATCGTAGATTTTGAGAAGGGCGTCACCGGGACAGCGTACGGAACAGCAAAAGCCGATTATCTTTCCCTCAAGCAGGTCGAGGTTGCCTTGTACTGTGATAACAGGCGGGCGTGCATTGCTCTCACAGCGCCGCAGCACGGCAGGATATTCTACAGCGTCGGGTTGCAGGGTAATGCAGTTTCTGGCGTCCATGCGGCCTGACCCCATTTCACTCGTATTTGTTTAGGTCGGAGGTGGGGTTATCGTATCCAGTCGGGTTTCTATTCTGACGACACGCTCGCGCAGGTCGGCAAACTCGCTGTGCATGACATCGAGCAAGTCGGCGCGCTGCGCCTCAATGGCAACCCGCAGGTCCGTTATCCCCGTGTATAACACCGTCATCCCACCCAGGATCGCAGTTAGCGCAAACGCGTTCATCCACAGCAACAACCGGAATTCACCGCGCCGCACCACGTCGGCCTGGGGCTCCGGCACCGTCTTTGTCGGGGCCGTTTCAGCACCGGGAATTGCAGTATCAGGGTTCATGGCACGCATCGTTGTTTCCATCTTATACACCTCCTTCAGTTCAATCAAATCCCAATAAGGCATCCGGTCGTCATCAATCTCCTGGCGGTGACGGCGGCCGGCGCTGGTCCACTCCAAGTAGTATAGTCAGCCGCCTGCGTAAAGGCAACTCTCAGTTGGGGACGGATTTAAAATCCGTCCCTTGGGAAACTAACTTCGGTTATAAGGGTGAGACAACCGGAGACAGAATTGAATTCTGTCCCCTACAATGTGTGCATTGTGCGACCTGACCCCATTCCGCTAAAAAAGGAAAGCAGCAATAAGCGGCCACCGATATAACTTGCTTTCCGTTAGATATGCATATAGAGTTCAACTTGTTTGAAAAACAGGAGGTTTTATGTGGCTGCGACTCTGGACTCAAACCCATCTCCAAAATCCGGTTGTGTTAAAGAACACCCGGTTCGGGTGATAAATACCAACGGGAAATTACATTCTCTGAACAGACCCGTTGTACTTCAAGTTAAAAATGAAGGCGGCACTTATTTTGCGGAAAATGACTTCCTGGAAATCTGCGGCTATGGTGATACCGCCTCTGAAGCTTTGGATGACGCAATAAAAGATATCGCTTATTACTATGAATATTATGGAAATCTTAATGAGAATGAGGTGACAGGACACGGCGTTACAATCAGAAATCGGTTTCTTGACTTGTAATCTATCAGGAATATCTCATGGAAAGAGAAAAAATAGCGTCCGCGTTACTGAAAAAAGGCTTCATAGAAGACAGTAAAGGTCGTGACCACCGATACTTTCATCACCAGATCAATGGAAAAAGAACCGGGGTACGAACCAAGCTTTCCACAGGCAGCAAATATAAGCATCTTGGAGCACCGATACTTGGAAAAATAAAAAAACAATTGAAGTTGGACTCTTCGCAAGCTCTCGCAGATTTAGTGAATTGTCCTATGACCGAAGAGGGCTACACCAGAATTCTTCAAGTTAAGGGTATATTGAATAAATAAATGAATATCAATACGCGTCACCAAAAGGCGCGAACCGAACAAACAGCGTAATCCTGCTCCTTGACTAACTTGTCTTTGCTCTGTTTAGAATGACGGTAAAGGCTTTCTTACCACTAAATCCCTTACCACCTAGTGTAGTGTCCCGTAAATTCATGTGATTTCCTATGGTCAGAGATGTATACGTATCCCTTTGATTTATAGTCAAAAAATAAGGAAAAGTTTATCAACTTTACTTGTGGGATAGTACACTAGAAGGCCGTTACCGCCTTGGTTGCCGGTATTGCCGGTGCTTCCTTGAAAACCAAAGACTTGTTCATCAACAAGGGCCTGTACAAGGCGTCGGAGGCAACACTTATTAAATTTTGTCCGGTGGCTGGCTTGAGTGACGTCACTGACAGACCTACAAGCCTGGTTTAGTTGACACGGTTCGTTCGCTGGCTTCTTTCATTGCGCGTAGATCAACAACTTTCTGGTCTGCTGTACGCTGCCGGGTTTGAAGGTGATCAACAAGCATGTCGATATCATACTCGCATTCTCGTGCCATGCTGTCTTTGATTTGCCACAACTCCTGGATGATTTCATCAGGCATCGTTAAACACTCCCATCAGTTCTTGCGGAGTACAAATTTCAGGGCTGTTATAGCCATGTGCGGCGCAAACGTTTCGTATGACAGGTTTGGTTTCGGCATTATCGAGAT
>JAAXHV010000124.1:0-2670 GCA_012270695.1 Gammaproteobacteria bacterium
TGTTCTACGGAGTGACGAGTATGAATGGCACAAACCTGTATCGAGCCTTAATTTCAGCCGGGGCGAATGAACAGTTGGCAAAAGAAGCAGCTAACGACAATTCGGAGATAATGGTTACGCTCGCGGAGTTAAAAATAACGAGCAGGCTGACGCTTGGATTGGTCATAGCCCTGCTGTTTCTTGTCTTGCGCCTGTTATTCAGCTGAGTTCAACGCTACTCAGGCACAAGCCCTCACAGGACGCCTTCGAGTCGCGACCTTACTGTTTTCAACAACCGCACCAGTTCGGATTGTTCACGGGAATCCAGGACACTCAGGATCTCATAAGCCCAGCGTTCATGGTCGGGCGCCATTTTACTGAACAACTCAGCGCCTTTCCCGGATAAACATACATGATGGACGCGCTTGTCATGAGAGTGCTGGTGTCTGATGATCAAACCATCTTGCTCCATCCTGTCGAGCAATCGAGTGATATTCCCTTTAGACGCCAGCAACTTCCCGGCCAGTACCGAAGTACTCAGACCCTGCTCCCCCGCCAAATCAAGGTGGGCCAGCACGTCAAACCTGGACAGTGAGCTTTGATAATACAGGCGAAACCGTTCTGACATCGCCTGGTCCAGCTCTTTTGAGCATTTTATCAGGTAAAGCCATGCCCTTAAGGAACGTTTGGAAACCGCATCCGGCGCCTGGGGGGGGGTGAATTCCGACTCTTGTATTCCTCTACCTGACACGTTTAAGTCTCCTGTTCGGGTATCACAGCCGTTGTTTCAATCTCCACCTTAGCCGAGTCTTCGATCAATGCGGAGACTTGCAGCATGGCCATGGCCGGGTAGTTATTGCCCATGATTTCCCGGTAGATGCGACCTATTTCCTTGGTGGAAGACAGGTACTCCTGTTTGTCAAGGATATACCAGGTCATCCTGGTGACATGTTCAGGTCCCGCACCCGCCTCTGCCAATACTGCGATTGTATTTGCCAGCGCCTGGCGGACCTGTTCAGCCAGGTTATCACTATGTATGATTTTATTCCTGTCCCAGCCGATTTGCCCCGCGACAAAGACCAGCCTGCCTCGTGTGGCAATGCCATTGGAATAGCCTTCAGGTCTGGGCCAATCCGGTGGTTGTAATATCTGCATGGGTGATATCCTGATAAATGGTTTTGCCAGCCGGCGGGGCCGGAATTACATTATAACCGCTATTGTACGGAATTAAGAATGAGCCCGCATTTCACACCGTCGCTATCTTAATTCCTAATTTCTGATTAGTTATGATATAGTTCCTGCCTGTATTCTGCCCGCGAGGGTGAAGCCTTCACCCGGCACGTGACGTCATGCGTTTCTTTTTGAGAGAAAAAACCAGATGAAGCCTTATTTCGAGAACATGCAACGGTTCGGCAAAGAACTGAAACAAGGCCGGATCAGGCGTGCGTCCGCAAGCATGGAACAGTTAAAACAGGTTGAAGCGGAAATCGGACAATTGAAGAAAGCCGTCGAGGAAGCAGGTTTTTCTACTGAACAAATCAACAAGCGCGGCGCGATGACCGTCTGGCAACGCCTGGAATACCTGGTCGACCCGGGCAGCTGGCGGCCGTTGCACAGTCTGTATAACCCGATGGACAATGCCAGCGGGGCAACCAACGTGGTCGACGGCCTTGCCAGGGTTGCCGGTCGCTGGGCGGTGGTGATCGGTTTCGACAACAAGGTGCTGGCCGGCGCCTGGCTGCCCGGCCAGTCGGAAAATATACTGCGCGTGACCAATCTGGCCAAACGACTCCATATCCCTTTGATCTGGCTGGTCAACTGCAGCGGTGTCAAGTTGGATGAACAGGAAAAGTTCTATGCCAACCGGCGTGGCTCAGGCACGACGTTTTATCGCCATGCAGAATTGAATCAACTGGGTATCCCAATCCTCGCCGGTATTTATGGTACTAATCCGGCCGGGGGCGGCTACCACGGCATCAGTCCCACCATACTCCTGGCCCACAAGGATGCCAACATGGCCGTCGGAGGTGTCGGCATTGTCTCGGGCATGTCTCCGAGAGGGGGGTTCAGTGCAGAGATGCTGGAAGACCTGGTTGAAAAAACCCGCGCGTTCAGCGCCAAGCCACCGGGTCGGGTTGAGACCCACTACCACGAAACCGGATTTTTTACGGAAGTCTACGAGGAAGAAACGGAAGTGCTTGACGGTCTCAGGGAATATATGGAAGCCTTACCCGCGTACAAACCCCATTTTTTCCGGGTTTCCGAACCTGCTGAACCGGCTTATCCCACCGAGGACCTGTATTCCCTGTTGCCCTTTAACCAGAAAGAAGTGTATTCATTCGACGAAATACTGGCGCGCCTGGCGGATGCCAGTGAACACATGGAATTCCGTCCGGATTACGGCCCCGAGGTGTATACGGGATTATGCAGATTTGACGGGTTTGTGATGGGTTGTATAGGGAATCGATCGGGCTACCTGGGTAAAGGCTATCCTGAATATGCCGATTATCCGGGCATGGGAGGTAAACTGTACCGCCAGGGACTGATAAAAATGAGTGAGTTCGTCACCCATTGTGGGCGTGATCGCATTCCCGTTATCTGGTTCCAGGATACCTCCGGCATCGATGTGGGCAACCTTGCGGAAAAAGCCGAGTTGCTCGGTTTGGGCCAGTCCTTGATTTATTCCATACA
>JAAXHV010000124.1:2677-3743 GCA_012270695.1 Gammaproteobacteria bacterium
CTCGGCACGCCGGCGACAGAGATTGCGGTCATGCACGGAGAGACCGCCGCGGTTGCCATGTACTCAAGACGTGCGGTCAAGGAGAAGGATGCCGACAGAACACTGGATGATATCGCGGATAAGATGAATACGTTGGCAGAGCAATACCGCCAGCATTCCAGCCCCGGGTATTGCGCGCGTTATGGTCTGGTTGACGAGGTTGTGGAGCTGGGGGAATTAAGGAATTATCTTACGGCTTTTGCCGGGGCGGCTTATCAGAACCCGCGTTCCATCTGTCCCAGGCACCAGATGATACTACCCAGGATTATAAAGACATAACTCACTGGTAAAATCAGGTAAATGGAACAGGCCCTGGAAGTATTCCTGAATGGTATCGGTGGCGTATTCGCCGGAATAGCGATGTTGTACATCAGTATCAGATTACTTGCCCTGCTGGCCGAGAAGCAAACTGAGGACAAGGAAGAGTAATGGCGTTCATTGAAAACATGGGAGTTTTTTCTGTCACGCCCGGACAGCTGGTGATGTGGCTTATAGGCCTGACGCTAGTCTACCTGGCCATTACCAGGCAGTATGAACCATTGTTGTTATTGCCCATCGGGTTTGGCATTTTCCTTGCCAATTTGCCGCTGACTCAGCTAATGGACCCGGGGGAAGGTTTGCTCTGGCGATTTTACCATCACGGGGTTGAATGGCGCATTATCCCGCCACTGATCTTTCTGGGACTCGGTGCGCTGACCGATTTTGGCCCGTTACTCTCGCAACCGCGGCTTATCTTTCTCGGCGCCGGCGCACAAGTGGGAGTTTACCTCACTTTTTTTCTGGCTTTCGGCATGGGTTTCAGTCTGGAGGACGCAGCCACCATCAGTATTATCGGCGGTGCAGACGGGCCGACGACCATCTTTCTGGCAGCCAAACTGGCGCCGCACCTGCTTGGCGCCTGTGCTGTTGCCGCCTATTCCTACATGGCGCTGGTGCCGATTATCCAGCCCCCTATCATGCGCCTGTTGACTACCGAGAATGAGCGAAAAATCCGCATGCGTAAAGGTCGCAAAATCAGTTCCAGGGA
>JAAXHV010000125.1 GCA_012270695.1 Gammaproteobacteria bacterium
CGGGTGGAAGTGCTGCGAGGCCCCCAAGGCACTTTGTACGGTCGCAATGCCACCGGCGGCGCTATCAATGTGATTACCAAGACGCCGGGGGATGAGTTTGAAGGCCGCGTAGAAGGAGAGGTCACGTCTTTCGACGGCTGGGGCGCGCGGGGCTATTTCCTGGTGCCTGTCTCCGCTAACCTCGGGGTTAAACTCTCCGGCGGCAAGTACGACCGTGACGGCTGGATCCACAACCCTACCACGGGCGTCGACGGCAGTTCCGTTGACAAGGAATATTTTTCATTAGGTTTGAACTGGACACCATCAGACAGGACCACGGTGGACCTGCGCGGCTATACGGGCACGTCAAAACTTCCAACCGCATTTAAAGACCTGAACGACGGCATAGATACATTGAGTGTTTATACTGCTGATCATACCAATGCTTCCAGGCGCGAGTTTACTTCCGTCAGCAGCACTATCACCCATGAGTTCGACTGGTTTACGGCAAAGGCGATTGTCGGTTATCTCGAAACCGAAGTGGCAGACCTGGTTGATTCCGACGGTCAGGCGATCAACAACGTGCAATACCGCGGGTTCAATGAATCCGACCAATACAGCGTGGAATTACAATTCGCTTCAACGGGGTCCGGCCCGTTTACCTGGCTGATCGGCGCGTTTTATTTCGACGAATCAGCGGAGGATGACACACCTTTTAACTTCTTCCGCGACCCCATGGCCATATTCGGCGTGCCGCCGGGGATAGGACTTGGACCGCTTGGTTTGCTGTTTGCGGCGGAAGTGGATACCGAAGCCTGGGCCGGGTTCGGTGAAGTGACATTCCAGCCGGTTGACAGGATTACGCTTACTGCCGGCGTGCGTTACAGTACCGAGTCCAAGGACTGGCTGGGTTGTATCGCGGGGTTTGCCGTATACGAGGTTGATTACAGACCCGATCTTTGCGATGGTAGCTTCGTGCCCGATGACGATTCCTGGGATGCCTGGACGCCGCACTTCGTTATCGATTTTCAGTTGACTGACGACATGCTTATCTACGCCAGCGCCACCCGCGGATTCCGCAGTGGCGGCTGGAACTGGACCGCCCCCACATTTCCCGATACGGACAACGGCTTTGACCCGGAATATGTCTGGACCTACGAGGGCGGCATGAAGACGGATTTACTGGACCGGCGGGCGCGTTTCAACGTCTCAGGCTTTTATTCCGATTACACCGATGTACAGGTGCGCACCACTGATCCCAACGGCCTCATTACCATTGTGAATGCGGCTACCGCGGATATCTACGGCGTGGAAATGGAGTTGAGCGCAACCCCTGTCGACAATTTCAATATTGCCGGGACCGCAGCCTGGCTGGATGCAACGTATGTTGAGTTTATCGGCGCGGCAGGCAATGACCTGTCGGGCAACAGGTTGAACCGTTCGCCGGAGTGGCAGCTTTCACTGATGGCGCAATATACGTTTCCCATCGCGGATTTCGGCACACTGACCCCCCGGGTCGAATGGCAATACGTTGACGATATGTTCCATGACGAGAATAACACCCAGCCGCAGGGCTCGGAGAGTTTCGATATCATCAACGTAAAGCTGCGTTTTGAAGCCAACGACTCTCGCTGGGGTGCGGAACTGTACGCCAGGAATGCGGACAATACCCAGTACCGCTCGCACTCGTTCCAGGGAATTTTGCCTACCATCCTGCCCAGCCAGTACAGCGACCCGCGCATATTTGGCGGTAAGGTCTTTGTCAATTTTTAGCCCGCCTGTCTCACCAATGGGTGCAATGACTGCATCACCCGGTGAGAAATGCGGTCTGGGCGCTCACCAGGGTAGACGGTTTACACGGCGTGAGCCGCCCGAAAGGTATGCCCAGGGAGGGACGCAATGAACGCGCAGGATTTTTGCCGCCAGTGGGCGCCTGCGACCGAAAGCATAGCCGCGGCGACGGTTGCGGGTACAAGTCATGGCCACCAGGATCGGCGTTGACATCGGCGGCACGTTCACTGATCTGTTGTTCTACAACGATCAGACTTCACAGATGCTGGTAGCCAAGGTGCCCACCACACCGGCGTCTCCCGAACAGGGTTGTGTCCGGGCGGTAATCGACGCCGTTGACGGGGATCAATTGCGGCAGACACAGTACTTTTTACACGGGACCACCGTCGGGCTCAACTCTTTACTGGAACGCAAGGGCGCCAGGGTCGGGTTGCTGGCGACCCGGGGGTTTCGCGATATCCTGGAGATCCGCCGCGGCGACCGTGATGAAATGTATAACCTGTTCTGGCAATTGCCGGAACCCCTGGTCCCCAGGCGATTGCGGTTGCCGGTAACCGGCCGGATTCGTTCCGATGGGACGGTTCACATTCCATTTGAAATACAGGATGTTGTGGATGCGCTCGAGGTGTTCACCAGTGAAGGGGTGAACAGTATCGCCGTGGCATTTATGAATGCTTACGCCAATCCGGTGCATGAGTTGGCCGCGGAGGCTGCTATCAGGGAGGCGGGTTTCTCCGGCGAAATCTCCCTGTCTCATCGAATTTCACGGGAATACAGGGAGTATGAGCGCACTTCCACTACAGTGATTGATGCCTTCGTACGCGGGCGGATGTCAACCTATCTCCGGCGGCTGGAAACCAACCTGCGTGACGCAGGTTTTGACGGCTCATGTCTTATCACCCGGTCCGGCAGCGGTTCCATGACGTTCTCTGAAGCCGAGGCCCGGCCGTTTGAGACGATCATGTCGGGACCGGTGGCAGGCGCTGAAGGTGGTGGCGAACTTTCAAGACAGTTGCACCTGGGTGATTTGATAACGGCAGACGTCGGCGGCACCAGTTTTGACACCTGTGTGATCACCCAGGGCCGGCCTACCTTGTTGTTTGAGGGAAAGATAGTCGGTATGCCGTTGCAGACTCCCTGGGTGGACGTGCGCTCTATCGGGGCCGGTGGCGGCTCCATCGCCCAGGTTGACGTGGGTGGACTGCTGCGGGTCGGTCCTGAAAGCGGGGGAGCCGATCCAGGCCCCGCCTGTTACGGCAAAGGGGGTGAGAACGCCTGTATGACCGATGCGGCTTTTTACCTTGGGATGCTGGGTGAAGGCAAACTGGCATCGGGGTTGCAGCTTGACCTCGGGCTGGCGGAAAAAGCCTTACAGCCCCTGGCGCACAAGCTGGGTTACGCTTTGGATGATACTGCCATCGGAATTATGAATATCGCATCGGCATCCATGGCCGACGCGATACGGGAAATCACCGTGGAGCAGGGCATCGACCCGAGAAAGATGAAGCTGCTGGCCTTTGGCGGCGCCGGCCCTTTGATGAGCACCCTGCTGGCCCGTGACCTGGATATCACGGAGATCGTCATCCCTCTCCACGCCGGTAATTTCTCGGCCTGGGGCCTGTTGGGGGCCGACCTCACCCGGGCCTCTGCGCGTACACGCATCATGGGCCTGGATGAGGACAGCCTGGCAAACGTCAATGCCATCCTGGAAGAAATGTATTCGGATCTGGCAGCTCGCGCAGGTAGTGCCAGGGATACGGATGAGTGGGCGCGGGAAGTGGGTTTGGATATGCGCTACAAGGGGCAGGAACACACCTTGAGCATCGGTGTTCCCAGCGACAACGGGCGGGTGGCCATCTCAATCGATGAAATCCGCGCAATCTTCACCCGGAATTATGATCGGACCTTTGGCAATACCATGGATGAACCGGTGGAGATCGTATCGATGCGCGCCACGGTGAGACATGCCCTGCCAAGAAGGTCGGAGGAGCCATCGGTGCAGGACCTCTCAGACGAAACTTACAGCAGACGGGAAGCATACTCCTTTACTGAAAAGAAACGAATGGATTTTCGTATTTTTGATCGCTCATCCATGCGGGTGGGTGATATCCGCAGCGGACCTGCTATCATTAACGAACCCACTGCAACCACTTATCTCGATGCCGGTTGGACCTGTCAGGTTCATAAGTCGGGATGCCTATTCATGTCGCGTAACGGGAGATAGTCATGGATACACTTGCTGATAGCGAAATCAGGATATACAGAGCCTTGCCCGGTACGGATACCGGCGCCGATGCTGATCCGGTGCAGACCGAAATCGTTCGCCATTCACTCAACTCGGCTGCCAACCAGATGAAACGAACCTTGATCCGCACCTCGTTTTCACCGGTCATCTACGAGGTGCTGGATTTCGCCGCGGCCCTGTACGATACCAGGGTGCGGTTGCTCGCCCAGGCGCCATCCATCCCGCTTTTCATGGGCACTCTGAATTTTTGCGTTGAAGCGGCGGTTGCAGGCGCCGGCGGTGTGGAAAGCCTTGAACCGGGCGATGTCATACTTTACAACTGGCCGTTCGGCACCGGCTCCCATGCACAGGATACGGCCATGATACAGCCGGTGTTTACCGATGCCGGCACGCTCATCGGATATTCGGCCATCAAGGCCCATTGGCTGGATATCGGCGCTATCGCGCCTTACTGTACAGACACAAAAGACGTATTCCAGGAAGGGACGTTTTTTCCAGGTGTGAAACTATACAAGGGCGGCAAGCTCGTAGATGATATTTACCGTTTTGTGCTGGCCAATTCCCGCATGCCCGACTTCGTGGCAGGCGATATTCTTGCCCAGGCGACCGCCGTAGGTATCGGCGCGCGCAATCTGGTACGTATTGTTGACCGCTGTGGCCTCGAGGTATTTCGCAATACTGTCGAACGCATCTTCGACCACGGCGAGGCGACGGTGCGCAGCTATTTTGAGAAAATCCCTGACGGACGTTACGTGGGACACGGCATGATGGATAACAATGGCGTCGATGACAAGCCGATTCCCTTTAATGTCATTATCGAAGTGAGGGGGTCTTCGGTACGGGTGGACTTCACCAATTCGCCGGAGGTGCAACCTGGCCCGGTAAACTGTCCCGTTGCCTCAACAGTCTCTGCCAGCCGCGTTACCATCACCATGCTGGCGGGAGGCAATCAGGCGCCCTGTGACGGTCATTTCCGGCCCCTGGAAATCGTCACCAGGCGTAATTCCATGTTTGACCCGAACCCGCCGGCGCCGTGTTTCCTCTATGGCTGGCCGGCGATGCAGTCCATGGAAGTCATCTACCATGCCATGTCCAAGGTCAACCCGGAAACCGTGCCTGCCTGCTCCGGTGGAGACCTGTGCGCCCTGGTATGGTGGGGCAGCAAACAGGATACCGGTGAGATGTGGGGTGACGGCTCGCCCTTCCCGGTAGGCCACGGCGGCAGTATCAGGGGGGACGGCAGCACCATGATGCATGCCGCCGAGGCGGCCACGCGATTTGCCTCGATGGAGGTAATGGAGTCCAAGTTTCCCTGGGTGGTCGAACAGTGCCAGTTTGTGCCCGACAGTTGCGGCGCCGGCCGCTATCGCGGCGGTATGGGTTACGACCTGGGGTTTGAACTGCTGGAAGACGCCTATTGCACACCGACCCTGGAACGGACTCGAACCAGACCCTGGGGGCTTGCCGGCGGCGGTGAAGCACGCGCCAACAGCGGTTCTTTACGCTATCCTGACGGCCGCATAGAAGCATTTACCAAAGCGACGGGCATGTCGGTGCCGAAAGGGGCTGTGTTGACGATCCACGCAGCCGGGGGAGGCGGTTACGGACCGCCGACGCAACGGGCAATGGAACAGGTCGAAGCCGACCTGAAAGAAGGTTATATCACTGAGGTATTCGCCCGGGAACACTATCCCGACACCGTGTCAAGGCAGACAACATGAGATACAAAACATGGATATGAACACGATAGAAACGGTAGTGCACAAGGCCGGTTTCGGCCGCTCCGAAGGCCTGCGCGACGCCGACCCGGTTACCACCGAGATTATGCGTAACTCGCTTTGTTCCGCAGCCAACCAGATGAAAAACACCTTGTGCCGTATCGCATTTTCACCGTTGATATACGAAACGCTGGATTTTGCCGCGGCTATCTACGATGAAGACTTCTGCATGCTGGCCCAGGCGCCCTCATTGCCGCTGTTCATGGGGTCGCTTACCTATTGCGTAAAAGAGGCCTCTGATGCGGTAGGCGGCCCGGAAAACATGCGGGAAGGTGACGTGATCATATACAACTGGCCGTTTGGCACGGGGTCCCACGCCCAGGACGTGGTGTTGGTGGCGCCGGCTTTTCTGGGAAAAAAACTGATAGGCTACACCGCAGCCAAGGCCCATTGGCTGGATATCGCGGCCAAAGAACCCTATTGTACCGATACGACGGACGTGTACCAGGAAGGCGTTATCTTCCCCGGTATAAAGTTGTATGAGGGCGGCGAGGTCGTACAGGATGTATACAACCTGGTGATGGCCAATACGCGTATGCCCAACATAATTTTTGGCGATATGCGGGCGCAGGCGACAGCAGTGAATATCGGCGCCCGCGAACTGCAACGCGTAGTGAAACGGTTCGGCTATGACACATTCAGAACTTCAACACAGCGTATTTACGACCACGGAGAAGCGCTCGTCCGGCGCTATTTTGCAAACCTGCCCGATGGCCGTTACCTGGGGGAAGGTTGTGTGGATGATGACGGCCTCAGCGATGACAAGATACCCTACCAGGT
>JAAXHV010000126.1:0-346 GCA_012270695.1 Gammaproteobacteria bacterium
CGGTATCTCACCCCTGGCGAACTTGACCGGACTGACCCACTTGGACCTGTGCACCAACAACATTGCGGACATCTCCCCAGTGGTGCGTACATTGGGTGGGTCAACAAGTACAATAACGTGGCTACTCTTGGCTAACAACCCCTTGAACGACAAGGCACACGGCGAGCACATCCCGGCCCTCAGGAAAAGGGGAGTGAGAGTGTTTGTTGATGAGGTCTAGACCTAGAGCGGACACCCATGAAATTGATGTTGACTTTATTGCTTATCCTGGTTGTTTGCGCACCAGTAGCGGCCCAGGACCTGCCTACTGATGTTCTGATCGGGCAGTACCTGTTGGAAGACTCTA
>JAAXHV010000126.1:380-4818 GCA_012270695.1 Gammaproteobacteria bacterium
ATGGGGGACTTGAGCGGGGACGGGGACAGTGATGAAAAGCCAGTACATAGGGTCACCATCCGGCCCTTTGAGCTGGGGAAATACGAAGTGACGTTTGCCCAGTGGAATGCGTGTGTGGATGACGGTGGTTGTGGGGGGTATCGTCCTCGTGATAGGGATTGGGGCCAGGGCAACCGCCCAGTTATCAATATTTCTTGGGACGATGCGCAGTCATTCATTGGCTGGCTGAACGGCAAGACCAATGGCAATTATCGGTTGCCCACGGAGGCGGAATGGGAATATGCAGCCCGGGCAGGGACAACGACACAATACTCATGGGGGTATAGCATTGGCCGCAACCGGGCAAATTGTAATGATTGTGGCAGCCAGTGGGATGATGAGCAGACGGCGCCGGTAGGAAGTTTTGAAGCAAATGCGTGGGGGTTACACGATATGCATGGCAACGTATGGGAGTGGGTAGAAGACTGCTGGAACGACAGTTACCACGATGCGCCGTCCGATGGTACGGCATTGACGAGAGGCAATTGCGACCTGCGCATGTTTCGGGGCGGTTCCTGGAGAGCCAGACCGGTGTACTTGCGTTCTGCCAATCGTACCGTGGGTGCCCGTTCGTATCGCAGCAGCGCCCGGGGGTTCCGTTTAGCCCAGGACGAGTAGAACGAAGGCGGGTCAGTCATAGGTGAACCTCGGCGTCTGGGCGCTCCAGGTCCGAAAATACGTTACCACTGCTACGTTCGATCTTCACTTTCTCTGTCTTCATTAATCCATTCTTCACCGTAGGTGTTTTTGTAGTGTTGCTCCGCTGCCTTTAACCGAACCGTGTACACTACCCGGTAAGTGTCGCTATCATGCCGTGAGACTATTTCCAGGACATGGGCACCAAAACTCCTGAGTGGTTTTGCATTACGGTGTTTTAGTCCGACTTGGGCCTGTGTAGATTGTTGGCACTGCGGACAGCAGGGCTTTTGTGTATTCATGCCGGGGGGCGCTCAGAACCGTGTCTGTTGCGCCCTGCTCTACTATCCTGCCGCGGTACATCACCGCAATGTCATGGGCAAAGCTGGCGACTACGCTGATGTTATGGGTTATGAACAGGTATGCCAGTTCCAGTTCCTCTTGCAAGCTTGCCAGCAAGGCCAGGATCCGGGACTGGACCGTCACGTCAAGCGCGCTTGTAGGCTCGTCACAGACCAGTAATTTCGGCCTGACGGCCAGTGCCCGGGCAATGCAGATACGCTGTCTTTGCCCGCCGGAAAATTCGTGCGGATAACGATATTTATAATCCGCTTCAAGCCCGACCTGGATGAGTAATTGATCAACGACCGCCTGCCTGTCAGCGGCATTTTTTTCCGTCCCCAGGGAAAGCATACCCTCCTCGATGATATCCTTGACCATCATCTGCGGGTTCATGGACGAGAAAGGGTCCTGAAACACGACCTGCATGTCGGCGCGGCGTTGACGTAACTGCGACGGCGACAGGTCAAGCAGGTTGTCACCATCAATGAACACCGCACCTTCGGCGGGTTTGAGCAGTTGCAGAATGCCTTTGCCCAGCGTCGTCTTGCCGGAACCGGATTCACCTACGACGGCCAGGGTCCGCCCATGCCGGAGTTCCAGCGACACGCCGTCCACGGCGCGCAGGTAACCGGCAGTACGGCCAAAGAAACCCGTTTGCACCGGAAAATGGACTTTCAACCCGGATACCTTGAGCATGGGCCGGTCTGATAATAGAGGTTTTCCCGTACTCCTTACTGAGGAGTTGGGCAGGGAAGCAAGCAGTTTTTTCGAATAAGCGTGCAGCGGCTGCCGGAAAAATTGACGGGTTGGTCCGGTTTCCACGATCCTGCCCTCGTTCATGACGGCAACGCGGTCTGCCACCTGGGATGCCACGGCCAGGTCATGGGTGATAAACAGCATCGCCATTCCCGTGTCACGCTGAATCTTTCCCAATAAGTCCAGGATTCGGGCCTGGGTTGTGACGTCGAGAGCGGTAGTCGGTTCATCGGCAATGAGCAATTCCGGCTCGCCCGCCAAAGCGATCGCCAGCATGATCCGTTGTTTCATGCCGCCGGAAAACTGGTGCGGGTAGTCATCCATGCGTTGCCCAGGGTTTGGAATACCCATCGCTTCCAGTAATTCAAGCACTTTTTGCCTGCGCGCTTTCCCACGCAGCCGCCTGTGCTGCTGCAGGGTCTCCCCTACCTGCACGCCTACCGTCAGCGCCGGGTTGAGAGAGGTTTGCGGTTCCTGGAATATCATGGCGATACGGCCTCCCCGAAAAGCGCGTATCTTTCCTTCAGGCAGCGCAAGAAGATCCGTACCATCGAACCGTACGGAACCGGTGACTTCAGCCGTCTTTGCTAACAAACGGGTTATACTCAGCGCAGTAACGGATTTACCGCTGCCAGACTCCCCCAGCAATGCAAAGGTTTCCCCGGTTTGAAGCTGGAAGTCGATGCCGTCCACGGCCTTGACTGGATCGTTTTCAGTGGCAAACTGCACCTTCAGGGTTTTTACATCCAGTAGCGCTGTCATAGGAAAACATTGGAGCTTACAGGTTAAGGTAAGATAATAAGCCATTGCCAACTTATTGACCACAGAAGCAGGATCTCCCGCTGACTGCACAAATGGAACGAACGGCCCCGAAAATCCGGTTGGCGGGAACCTGAATCAGGAATACACGTAACATGAAGCAATATATGTTGTTGTTGGGTTTATGGAGTTGTTTGCTCCCGGTGACGGCTGACCAGGTCTATCCAGAACCAGGCTGGCAAGAGCAAATGTCGCCGTTTGCCAGCCGTGACGCCTACTCGGGCGGAGAGTTTTCGTTTTGGTCCGGGCCTTTTCCGAAAAGCTTCAACTATTACCTGGATACCACCGTCACGTCCAGCCGCCTGTTCAACCTGATATTTGAAACCCTGCTCAGCAACAACGGACTGACACTGGAATTCGAACCCAACCTGGCCGGGTCGTGGACAGTTTCCGCAGATAGAACTGCCTTCGAATTCAGACTGGATGAACGGGCCAGGTGGAGTGACGGCACTCCCGTCAGCGCCCATGACGTGGCCTGGACCTATGCCGCCGTCATGGATCCGAAGAACCTCACGGGTCCCCACAAGATAGACTTTGAGCGCTTCCATGCCCCGGAAATCATCGATGAGAGGACGATACGCTTCACCGCGAAGGAAGTTCACTGGAAGAACCTGCTGTCACTGGGAACGTTCCATATACTCCCTGCCCATATTTTCAAGGATCAGGATTTCAATAAAATAAACTTCGAGTTCCCCGTCGTCGGTGGGACTTACAAGGTGGAGTCGATTCGGGAAGGCATCGCCCTCACCTTGAAGCGCCGTGAGGATTGGTGGCAATGGAGCCGTGCAAGTACTCGGGGGATTGCCAATTTCGATCGTCTCAAGTTCCGCTTTTTCACCGAGAGGGAAAATGCATTTGCCGAATTCAAGACCGGGAACCTGGATTTTTACCCGGTGTATACCGCGTCCCGCTGGGCACGGGAGACAAACGGCGAGGCTTACGACAACAACTGGATCATCAAGCAGGAAGTGTACAACTACAATCCCATCGGCTTCCAGGGGTTTGCCATGAACCTGCGGCGGGCAAAGTTTGCCGACCGGCGGGTGCGCCTTGCCCTGGCCCACCTGCTGGACCGAGGCAAAATGAACCAGACGATTATGCATGATTCCTATTTCCTGCATCAATGCTATTTCGAGGACCTGTATGACGAACACACACCTTGTCAGGGGCCGGAAATCCGCTATGACAAGGAACAGTCCCGGCGGCTGCTCGAGGAAGCCGGCTGGGAAGTTAACAAGGACACGGGATTGCTGGAAAAAGATGGACAAACTTTCACGATTCATTTCCTGACCCGCAGTCAGACTACCGATAAATTCCTGGCTATCTACCGGGAAGACTTGAACGACGTCGGCATTCAACTGGAGATCGTGCGCAAGGACTGGGCAGCCTGGGTAAAGGACATGGACGAGTTCAACTTTGATATGACCTGGGCTGCCTGGGGAGCGTCCCTGTTCAAGGACCCTGAATCCCTGTGGCATTCCAGGGAGGCGGACCGGGTGGGCGGACAGAATATCACCGGCTATAAAAACCCCGAAGTCGACGCCATGATCGACACGCTGAGGACGGAATTCGACATCCATAAGCGACACGCTATAGTCAGGCGCATCGATGCGATCCTGGCCAACGATATCCCCTATATCCTGCTCTGGAACCTGAATTACCGGCGGCTGCTGTACTGGAACAAATTTGGCACCCCGAAGACCGTACTGCCGAAGTTTTCCGGGGAGGCCGGGGCCTATTCCTTCTGGTGGTACGACGAAGATTCCGTCGCTGACCTGGAATATGCCCGGGAGACTGAACAACCCTTGCCGGGACGAGACGAAATCATCTATTTTGACGAGGTGTT
>JAAXHV010000127.1:0-1144 GCA_012270695.1 Gammaproteobacteria bacterium
ATCGATCCGGTCCTGCTGCAACCCGGCTCCGTCGTATTTATCATGCCCACGGACTCAGCCGGGAAGCTGACCCAGTCGTGGCGCTTCGTCCCCGGGGCAAACTGGCGGGAACCCACCGGACCCGGCAGTTCCATCGAAGGCAGGGGAGATCACCCCGTTGTGCACATCACCTACCAGGACGCCCTGGCTTTTGCCGATTGGTTGGGCCATGAACTGCCTACGGAGGCGCAGTGGGAGTACGCGGCCCGGGGCGGCCTGGATAAGGCGGTGTTTGCCTGGGGCGATGAGTTCCTTGTCGGCGGGAAACACCAGGCCAATACCTGGCAGGGGCTATTTCCCGTTATGAACACTAATGACGACAGTTTCCCCGGCGCCGCGCCGGTCGGCTGTTTCCCGGCCAACGCTTACGGCCTGTACGATATGATCGGCAACGTGTGGGAATGGGTTGATGACTGGTATTATCCGACCCTTGATCAACAGGCATCCGTTAACGAACAAGGCCATGATCCACGGCAGCCGGGGGTACCGGTAAAAGTGATCAAGGGCGGTTCCTATTTATGTGCTGAGAATTACTGCCAACGCTACCGGCCCGCCGCCAGGCACGCGCAGGAAACCACGCTGGGGGCCGCGCACATCGGCTTTCGCACCGTGAAAAATGTGAGGTGACGATGCGCTTCATATCCTACCTGCACAACAATGAGCCGGGCTGGGGCGTGGTTGATAACGGGGTCATTCTGGATTTGACAGGGCATGAACCCTCCTTGAAAGCCGCTATCCGCAACCGGAATTTACCCGCTTCCCTCGACACCGTTTCATCGCGCAAAACCGTGTCCCTGGCCGATTGTGTGTACCTGCCTCCCGTCCCGGACCCCTCCCGCATCCTCTGCATCGGCCAGAATTACGCCGCGCACCGGGACGAAATGGGTGGGGACAGGACGGAACACCCGCTCATTTTTACCCGCTTCCCTTCTTCGGTTTCAGGCCATAACCAGAACCTGGAAAAACCCCGGGAAAGTAACCACTATGACTATGAAGGGGAACTCGCCGTCATCATCGGCAAACCGGGCCGGCGCATCCGCCCCGAACAGGCACTGGACCATATTGCCGGTTACAGTTGTTTCATGGACGGCACCATCCGTGATTA
>JAAXHV010000127.1:1149-9652 GCA_012270695.1 Gammaproteobacteria bacterium
CGAAGAAATAGCCGACCCCAATGCCGGTTATCGGCTTGAAACCCGTCTCAACGGTAAAACGGTACAAACTACGACAACGGACCTGATGATTTTCAGCATACCCGTACTGTTGGCCTATCTCTCCACCTTCACCACCCTTGAGCCCGGCGATATCATCGCCACCGGCACCCCCGGCGGCGTCGGCTACAAACGGACGCCGCCACTTTACATGCACCCTGGTGACAGGATTGAAGTCGAACTGGAAGGGATAGGTACGCTGTGTAACAGGATCAAGGCGGGTTGAACAGGTGGCTTCCTGCCCCAGCTGCATCCGTATCGAACGTGGTGTCATCCCTGGTGCCTTCGGTGATCAGGCTGGGTCGAGTTGGGGCGCGCGTAACAGGTGTATCGCGATGCAAGCCAAGATAAGCGGGATGGCGAAGATGATGAAATTCACGCTCGTCGAGTAACCCAGATCAATAAATACGCCGCCCAGGTAAGGGCCGATAATCGCGCCGGTGCGGCCCGCGCCGATACTCCAGCCTACGCCGGTCGCGCGGATCTCCGTATGGTACAAACACGCGGATGAGATATAAAAACCGACAAATCCGCCCAGTACGCAAAAACCTATCAGGAAAGCCAATACCAGCAGCAGCTCCACATCAGCCGGCGAAAATCCGAATATCGTCATGAAGATGATGCCACCGGTGAAAAACCAGATGATCAAGGGGCGTACTCCGAAGCGGTCAGACAGGTAACCCAATGAGGTGCCTCCCAGGAACGCGCCGAAATTCAACGCCGTGCCGATGTAGATGCCTTTATCCACAGGCAACCCTGCGTCCACGGTAATCTTGGGAATCCAACTGAACAGGAAATACAAGGTCAGGAATGACATGAAAAAACCGGCCCACAACAGTAAAGTCCAGTTGCGATAATCGGGAGTCAATATCTGTCTGACGGACGGCTTCAGCGCGGCTGCCGGCGCCTCGGGCATGGCCTGCAGTCGCGGCCAGTCCATGCGGGCCAGGATCCGGTTGATCTTGTCCAGGGCGCCCGCAGGTTGCCGGGAGGAAAGAAATTCCATGGATTCAGGCAGGAAAAACCAGGTAAAGATAACCGCGACAAATGACAACAGGCCGCCGCAATAAAACACCGCCGGCCAACCGGATTGCTCAATTAACCAGACCGCGGCAAACCCGCCGACCGTGGCGCCCAGGGGATAGCCCACCTGCATGAAACCCACCATCAGGCTGCGTTTCCTGGCCGGGGTGTACTCGGCAACCAAGCTGGTGAGACTGGCAAGAATACTGCCTATGCCCAGCCCTGTGATGATCCGCATGACGATCATCTGGGTGGCATTTGTGGTCATGCCGGTCACAACCATGCTGACAGCGATGGCCAGCAACGATAACAATATCATCGCGCGCCGGCCGATGACATCTGTGAACGGCGCAATAAATGCCGCGCCCAGGCTCATGCCGACGAGGCCGGCGCTGAAAATGATACCGAGCACATAAGGCGTCAGTTGCCATTCCTGGGAGATAACAGGCGCGGTAAAGGCAATGGCCAGCACGTCAAACCCGTCCAGCATATTCAGGACAAAACAGCCGAAAATGACCCGTAGCTGCAAACCACTGATAGGTTTCTCATCGATGAGTTGCCGGATATTAACTTGCATTTTTCACCGGTGTGGGTATAGGACGGGGGCAGGCATGTTAAGATGCTCGGCGGCCGGTCACAAATCAGACCGGGAGAAGATTGACAGTTCCAATTTTTTGAAGTTATATCATGATCAGGACTTTTGAGGGTATCACACCCGTTATAGCCGCATCCACCTTTATTGACGAGTCAGCGGTTGTTATAGGCAACGTCACGATAGGAGAAGACTCCTCGGTCTGGCCCACGGTCGTGATCCGGGGGGACGTGAACAGTATCAGCATCGGCAACAGGACCAGCATACAGGACGGTTCGGTGCTGCATGTCAACCATGATGACGAACATAATCCTGGTGGCGACCCACTCAGCATCGGCGATAACGTGACCGTCGGCCACAAGGTTATGCTGCACGGCTGCACCATCAACGACCGCTGTCTGATCGGCATGTCTTCAACCATCCTGGACAAGGTCGTGGTTGAATCCGGTACGATCATTGGCGCCGGCAGCCTGGTCTCTCCGGGCAAGGTGCTGGAAAGTGGTTACCTCTACGTGGGTGTGCCGGCGCGCCAGGTGCGTAAATTGACGGATGAGGAACTGGCTTACCTGGACTTTGCCGCGGAATACTACGTGCGCCTGAAATCGAAGCACCGTTTAACTGACAACTGATTCATAAAGAGAACAATCATGGAGCTGGCAAAACGCAAACTCGTCGACCTGCAATCCTATGTTGCATTCATGGGGCAGCATAACCATTTAATCCGGGTGAAGAGCGAAGTGGATGCTGACTTTGAACTGGCCGGAATTGCCCGAAAATATGAGGGCGGCAAAGCCGTGCTGTTCGAGAACGTCAAGGACCGGGACTATCCGGTGCTGATCGGCCTGTACTGGAACCGCGATTTTATGGCAAAGTTTTTTCAGACTACCAGCGCCCGGCTTCCGTTCGCGCTGGCAGACGATATCCGCGCCTGGCGGCAAAACCCCATCAAGCCCGTGGTGATAAAACAAGGGCCGGCAAATGAGGTGGTGGAGGCCGACCCTGATCTATCCACCTTGCCGATACCACACCACGCCGAGGGTGACGGCGGCCAATACCTGACTTCCAGCGTCGTCATCGCCAAAGACCCGGACACGGGGGTGCGCAACCTGTCCATCCACCGCATGATGGTGACCGGTAAGAACCGCTTTACCCTGTTGCTGGAGGAACTGGGGCACTTGATGGACTATTTCAAACGGGCGGAAGCCAGGGGGCAAGCCTTGGAACTCACCGTCAACAACGGCGCGGATTATGCCATGAGCATGGCGGCCGCATCACCGGCCTCCGCCGCGCCCATAGAGATGGATGAAATCGGTATTGCCTGCCAGATGCACGGCGCGCCGGTCAGGTTAATCGAAGCGCAGACCGTGGGAGTGGAAGCCTGGGCCGACGCGCAGTTCGTCATTGAGGGGAGAATACTGCCGCACGTGCGGGAAGCGGAAGGTCCTTATGCCGAGGTCACGGGCTACTACGCGGGCGTCGACGACCGCTGGGTGTTCGAAGTCTCCGCCATCACCCGGCGGCGCCAGCCGATCTTCCATTCCATTCTCTCCGGCAAGGAAGTCTACAATGCCTACGGTCTTATCGCCGGGGCCGGCGCGTTCGACAAAATTCACAGCCTGGTGCCGGAGGTGACGGCGGCGCATTTCTCCGACGGCAGCGTGCCCTACCACCTGGTGGTGCAGGTCGACAAGAAACACGAGGGCAGCCAGCGCAACGCCATCATGGCCGCTTTCGTCTCCCTGGCTTTCGTGAAAACGGTCACCGTGGTGGATACGGACGTGGACATCTACAGCCTGGCGGACGTAGACTGGGCGGTGCAGACCCGTTGCCGCTTCGACCGGGACCTGTTACCCATCCCCGACGCCATCGGCCACCGTCTGAACCCCATGGTGGAGGACGACAAGTGGACGCGGCTGGGTATCGACGCCACCGTGCCGCTGCCCCGGGAGAACAAATACAAACGGGTCACCATGCGCGAGGTCAACCTGGACGACTTCGATATCGAGGGCGCCTGATTTCCGTATCAGTTCAGAGTCTTCTTCGTCCAGTATATATTCACTATGGAGTTCTACCGATAAATCCCTCAAACAAGCCCTCTACGCGGGCCATGCGTTCACGTAAGTCAGCTATATCTCGATGGATTCTGGACAAACTCGGCAGGATTAATCCGGCAAGCCCACTTCCAGTGGCAAGAATTGTCACAATAATGGCTATTGCTTCATAATTCATATCCTTCTCCTTTATCAACTATCAAACAGATTATATACAATAGAATGATTATTCAAACTGTTTTCTTAGTCGTCCGGGGAACAACATACAGCCTGTCAACCAGGAGAACCTGATGCCGACAAACACATCCACGACCCTGTTTATTGCCTGCGCCGCCCTGGGCAGGGAGGTGAAGGATATAATCAGGAGGCACGGCTGGGATGCCGAGTTCGAGGCGATTGACGCCAAACTTCACCTGCAACCGGCCAGGATAGGGCCGGCCGTGGAACAGCGGTTGAAAAATACACAGGGGAAATATGAGCGTACGGTTGTGGTTTACGGTCACTGCGGCGCCTTCGACCTGGATAATATCCTCAGGAAATACGGCGCAGTGCGGCCATCAGGCCCGCACTGTTATGAGATGTTCGGTGGTGAGGAATTCACCAGGGCGATGGAGGAAGAGGTGGGTACGTTTATCCTGACCGATTTTCTGGTCCATGCCTGGCACAAGTTTGTCGTCCAGGGCCTGAAAATGGATAAGCGCCCGGAACTGCAGCAACTCCTGTTCGCCCATTACAAGCGGATGGTTTACTTCACCCAGGAGGAAAATAATGCGGCTCTGAGCGAACGCGCCCGGGAAATCGCCGCATCCATCGGCCTGGAACTGGAAATCAGGCACGTGGGATACGGGGACCTGGAGAGAAGGCTGGTTGCCATCATGGAAGACAGGGAACAGCCTGTCACCAGCATGACCCATGACGATTTCAGCATGACGGCTTATCCCGTGGCGGAAGCTTCCCTGCCGGGTTGACCATCACTGTCTCACGTTCCCCACCGGCTGGGCCAATGCATCGGCAATGAGTTCATCCACGTTGCTGCCTGTCAGTGAATTCAGGAATGCAACGATCGCTTCCATTTCGCCGTGGTTCAGTTTCAGCGGTTGTATCAGGGGGTCCAGCAGTTCATTCCTGATGCCGCCCCGGTTGTAAAATTCCACCACTTGGCGCAAGCTCCCCAGTGAGCCGTTGTGCATGTAAGGGGAAGTAAGGCCGACGTTCCTCAATCCCGGCGTCCTGTATTTCCAGCGGTCGTCAGGATTTCCGGTAATTTCATAATAGCCCAGGTCGTTGGGTGCCGGCTTGCCCGGTTCTGTGATGACGGCCCTGTCCACCGTAAGCGTAGTACCGGGCGCCACGGTGACTTGTATCTTGTTGCTCAGGGTCCCCATGGAAACAAGGTAGCCGATGCCGGTATTATGCAGCTTATGGTCGGTAAACAGGGCATAGTCCCTGTTAACGGTATGGCACGATACACAGCGGGCTTTACCGGTAAACAATTCAAAGCCGGTAATTGCCTGTTCAGCCATGGCATTGCCGTCGCCGCCGTAATACCAGCGGTCGAACGGGCTGTCTGCGGAATTCAAGGTGCGCTGGTAGCTGGCCAGCGCCATGCCGACAGTCTCCATGCCCGGTCCTTTCCCATGGAACGCCTGCTCGAATTTGCCGCGATATTCCGGCATCGATTTCAGCCTTTCGATCACAAACCCCACGGATGGGTTGGCCATTTCATTGCGCGCCAGCAATGGGGTCCAGACCTGCTGTTCCAACAGGTTCTCCCGGGCGTCATGAAACAGCCTGCGGGCGAAGCCGACGTTATACAGTGTCGGGGCGTTGCGCCGCAGCGTCCGGCCCTCGATGCCGATGGCGACGGACAGTTCCTGGCTGGTGAAACCCTGTTCCGGGATATGGCACATGGCGCAGGAAAGGGTGTTGTTGTGGGACAGACGCCGGTCAAAGAACAGTTGCCTGCCGAGCAGAATCTTCTCCTGCGTCAGCGGATTGTTCTCAGGGACCTCGAGCGGGGGCAGGCCGGACAGGGGGTTCTCAGCTCTCGCGCCCTTCCCCGCGCCGGCCTCTGCATGCGGCGCCCTGCCGAAGTCGTTATCTCCACTTTCCATGGCCAGTGTGATGATGTCATTGATCACCGTGTCCGCATGCAGGAACGAGACGCTGTAGATGTTGCGCACCCGGCTTGCCTTGTCCAGCAGGAACACCCGCAGGATGTGGGAAATGACCCCGGTGTATTCCCCGGCCTCGTCGTATTCCTTTTGCACCGACTGGTTGAATCCCTGGAGCATGGGTTGCAACCGCTTCGTGGAAGCCGTGGTCAGGAAACGCCAGTCATAGTCGTTGCGGTTGAACTGCCTGCCATACCTGACCATCACCTGCGGTGTGTCGAATTCCGGGTCGAAGCTGAGGCTGATCATCCGCACCTGGTCCTTGAGACGACTGTCCGTCTCCAGCCGTTGCTGCAGTTGTCCCAGGACGAAGGTGGCCAGGGGACATCCATTGACGTCGTTGCAATTCGTGAAGATGAAGCTGAGGACGACGAACTTGTCGCCGAAAAACTCACGGAGGGGCCGTTCGCGCCCCGTTTCATCCAGAACCAGGCCGGCACCGGCCCTGCCCAGCGAGGGAAGCTGGTAGGTGCCCGGTTCCGGCGCATCGTATTCGAGGACGCGGAAGCCCGGCGCCAGTATCTGTGCCTGCGCCTCGTGCCGATGCTGTGCCTGCTGCGCGTGCAGCGTTGCCGCAGGAATAAGACAAAAAACGGCGGCTGCCATCAATACGGCCGGCGCAAGAAAACTACGTTTCACATCATTCCAGCGAAAGCAGGAATCCAGTGAAACAAGCCGTCGCGCCAGCGACACATTATCGCACCCCGAACGTCAATAATTAGCCGCCACGGATACAGCGCTGTCCTCCCCGGAAGGACGTTTTTTCGCATACAGGGCATAGGAACCGAAGCGCATCTGGTGCGGCATGCCGAGTCCTGCCGCCAGGAAATCGATGGCGAACTGCAGGGTCAGTTTTTCCCCGTCCCAGGTGTAGGACTTGAAATATTGCAGGTCGTCGCCTTCTTCCGCCTGCTGCTTGTCCCAGTTGGACAGCAGGGACGAGGTGAAATAGACCCGTTTCCCGTCCCAGCTCTGGGACAGCATGTTGATCTGGGCGCCGATCTTTTCCGCGTAGATTTCCTTTGCGTTATGGGGATCGCTGATATCGAATACCCGGGCCATGCCGTCGTTCCAGGTATCCACCCACAACAGTGAATCATCCGCCGAAATGGCTATGTCCACGGGCAACGGAATCTGCTCGGCGACGCCGATATCCGCAACCGGTTTCGCATGCCAGTCGCCGCCCTCATCTTCATAGATCAGCCATATCTTGGACGTGAGCGCGGTGGTGGTGAAGCAGTAATTATTGCGCGAGCCCCAGGCGCAACGAAGTTCCAGCGGCGCCCCCGGCACGTCCAGCACCTTTTTCGGTTGGCGTTTGTGCAGGTCCCAGACGACCACGGTATTGCCGAAGCGCTGCATGGCCTCCGGGTCGGCCATCATCTGGCCCAGGTCCATCATGTAATTGTTCCAGCCGGTAAACGAAGACGTGACCAGGACGTTGCGGCGCGGCAGCGCGCGCACGTCATAACCATAACCGTCGGCGAAACTGCCGGACTTGACCGCACCCTGCAGATCGGCATCGGTAGGCATCCAGTAAGTGGCGATGTACTCTCCTTCATTGGTGTATTCCACCATGCCGGTAACTCCGCCGTGATCCTTGTCATTCGACAGCCCGGTGATGAGCATTCTGCCGGGCATGGCATAACTGGTGTGCGGGCCGACCACACCACCGCTGCGGTCGACGAAATCTTCGATGGTCTTGTGCAACCTGGGTTCGGCCGGGTCCGAATGGATATCAAAGATAAAAATCCTGTTGGTGTCCAGCCCGGACGCCCACAGGTAGCGCCGGTCGTCCGTCAGACCCGAGTGGTGGGCCTCGTTACGGCCCCCCACCGACAGGCTGTGGATCACCTTGCCGTAGTTTTCCGACTGCGGATTGACGTCAACGGTAACCAGCTTGTCCTGTTCGTCCCCAAGGCCCTCCATGCCCAGGGTCCAGATATAGACGAAGTCCTCCTGTCCGACGATTTTCGCCATGTACGGCGACATGCAGGTCTCGTCAGCGGAGGCCAGGGGCGTGATTGACAGCAGGAAAAGAAAAACAATAAAATAGGCGGGGCCGGTAAGTTGTTTCATTGGTTGTCTCCGGTCTGCAAAGGATTCGTTCCGGAGACTATATTACAACGATTCGGCGCATTTTACATAGTTTTACCGTATTCCACCGACCACCGTCGTGCATTGTACAGATCATGACGTACTCAGTGTGCGTTAAACAGGATTGTAAGCTGATAATAGTATATAAGCCGTAACCTGATTATTTTCCACTAGAGCGACTGTGTCATGAAACGCACGCGCGGCAAGAAAGGCCGCATCCAGGGCCGTATCACGCCCCACAAGGCGCTGGCCGACGTACGGGAACTCCTGGGTGACGCGCCGCGTTCACGCGACCTGCTGGTGGAACACCTGCACAGGCTCCAGGACCACTACGGCCACCTGTCGCACCGCCACCTCCTGGCCCTGGCCATCGAGATGGAACTGCCCATGGCCGAAGTCTATGAAACAGCCTCTTTCTATCATCATTTCGACGTTTTGAAGGCTGATGAGAACGCGCCCCCGGAGCTTACCGTACGGGTATGTGAATCGCTGACCTGCGAGATGTTCGG
>JAAXHV010000128.1 GCA_012270695.1 Gammaproteobacteria bacterium
AGCATGACCTGGGGCGAGCAGAATACGCCGGCGCAAGCCCATGAACAGCTTGATTTTGCCGTGGGACAGGGCGTCAACTTCATCGACACTGCGGAACTCTATCCCAGCCCGATGCAGCCTGAGACCCAGGGCAGAACGGAAGAATACATCGGCACATGGCTGAAACAACGCCCGCACCGGGACAAACTGGTTATTGCCACCAAGATCTGCCCTGCGGCATCCCATGCCAACTACCTGCGTGACGGCAAAAACCGGCTGGACAGGCATAATTTGCAACTGGCCGTGGACGCCAGTCTCAAACGCCTGCAAACCGACTATGTCGACCTGTACCAGATACACTGGCCGGAACGGGATACGAATTTTTTCGGCCGGCGGGATTACTATCATGCCCCCGACAAGGACGGCGTACCCATTGAGGAAACACTGAGCGCCCTGGCTGACCAGGTCCGGGCAGGGAAAATCCGCTACGCCGGTGTCTCCAATGAAACACCCTGGGGGGTCAGCGAATACCTGCGGCTGTCCCGGGAAGCAAACCTGCCTCGCATCGTTTCCATCCAAAACCCCTACAGCCTGCTTAACCGGACATTTGAATCCGGCCTGGCCGAGTTTGCCCACCGTGAAAACGTCAGCTTGCTGGCCTACTCACCGCTGGGCTTCGGCGTGTTATCGGGTAAATACCTGGATGGAAACCGGCCTGAAGGCGCGCGCCTGACCCTGTTCAGCAAGCAATATAAGCGATATAACAACGAGGAGGCCCAGGAGTGCACACGGCAATACGCAGCTGTCGCCGGGGAATGCGGCATACACCCGGCGCAACTGGCCCTGGCATTCGTCAATCAGCGGCCGTTTCTCACCAGCACCATAATCGGCGCCACCACCATGCAGCAACTGGCCGCGAACATCGCCAGTGCTGACCTGAAACTGGACAAGAGCGCGCTGAGACGGATCGATGAAATCCATCGAGCGCAGCCCAACCCCTGCCCATGAACCCGCAACCCGTCTGATGGAATTAAACCAGCTCACCGCCATATCCCCCATAGACGGCCGTTACGCGCCCAGGACTGCGGAATTACGCGCTATTTTCAGCGAGTACGGGCTGTTTCACAGGCGGGTGGAAGTTGAAATTCGCTGGCTGCAAGCCCTGGCAAACCACCCGGGCATTACCGGGCAGTCCGGGTTAAGTCCGGCAGCCAACCNNTCAAGGAGCTTGAAACAACGACCAACCACGATGTGAAAGCCGTGGAATATTTCATCCGGGAAAAAATCAGGGACAACGACGAGTTACGACCCATCTCCGAGTTTATCCATTTTGCCTGCACCTCGGAGGACATCAACAACCTCAGCCAGGGCCTGATGCTGGCGCAGGCCCGGGAACAACATTTGTGCCCCGAATTAAGCCTGCTGCTGGACACGCTGGGCAACCTCGCGGCGCGCTGGGCCGCTCAACCCATGCTGTCGAGGACCCACGGCCAGCCGGCCTCCCCCACTACGCTGGGTAAGGAACTGGCTGTATTCATCCACCGGCTGCGCCGCCAGCTTGACCGCTTCAGGCAAGTTGAAATACTGGGCAAGATGAACGGCGCGGTGGGTAATTTCAACGCCCATAGTATCGCCTGTCCCGACGTTGACTGGATGGGTTTCTCGCGTGTGTTCGTGGAATCGCTGGGGCTGATTCACAATCCGCATACCACCCAGGTAGAACCCCAGGACTACAAGGCCGAATACTTCCAGGCGCTGGTCCGTATCAATACGATACTGACTGACCTGTGCCGCGATATCTGGGGCTATATCGCCCTGGATTATTTCCGCCTGAAGCCTGTCGCCGGCGAGACGGGTTCGTCAACCATGCCGCACAAGGTGAACCCCATCGACTTCGAGAACGCGGAAGGCAACCTGGGGGTCGCCAATGCCCTGCTCAGCTACCTGGCGGAAAAACTGCCCGTGTCCCGCTGGCAACGGGACCTCACCGATTCAACCGTCAACCGGAACGCGGGCACGGCCATCGCCCACTGCATCATCGCTTACCGGTCCTGCCTGAAAGGGCTGGACAAACTGGAGGCAAACAAGGAACGCCTCAACGCCGACCTGGAGAACAACCCGGAAGTGCTGGCCGAGGCCATACAAACCGTGATGCGCCGGCACGGCGTGGAAAACTCCTACGAAAAACTCAAGGAACTGACCCGCGGCCAGCGGATCACCCTGGCATCTTTGCGGAAATTCATTGCCGGACTGGACCTTCCGGAAAAAGATAAAGCAGCCTTGTCCGAGCTCTCCCCTGAGGATTACATCGGCAACGCCGACGAACAGACAAGGCAAATTATTTCCCATGAAAGAAATACCTGATGCAAATCGTACCCGGCTGCACTGCCTTCTCACAATTTCGGATAGAGAAAAAGTCAGCAGAGCTGTCTCGGGTCCGGCCCGGGATACGCAATGTACAGGCTCAGTTTACGCATTTTCTGGACCTTGACGCTCCCCTGACCGCAGAGGAGGAGAAGCGGCTGAACGAGTTGCTGACCTACGGCCGCGGCGCGCAGGTGGCTGCCGCTGCG
>JAAXHV010000129.1:0-3996 GCA_012270695.1 Gammaproteobacteria bacterium
GCGTTCACGGAAGTCATCAGCCCCATGAGTTCATTGCTCACACTGCGAATATGGGTCAGCGCAAACGGATTTTTCTTCTGCGGCATGATCCTGCTGGCGCGGGCGTGTTGATCCGCCAGTTCCACCAGGGCAAACCCTTGGCTGGAAAAAATTTGCAGGTCTTCAGCCAACCGGCTCATGTTCACCGCGCAGCTACAGAATATGGCCGCGCTTTCGATGGGTATATCGGGTTGCCACATGGCGTCGCGGGTATGGACGGTCAGGGCATCAAAGCCAAGCAACCCCGCCATTTGCCGCCTGTCGGGGGCCAACCTGGAACCGGTGGTACTGCCGCAGCCCATGGGACTGGAATTGACGCGGCGGTACAACTGTTCAATCCGTTCGCAATCCCTGAAGACGGGGTAGAGAAAACCGGTTAAATAATGGCCAAAGGTTGTGGGCTGGGCCGCCTGCAGGTAGGTGTAATCCGGCATATACGCCTGTTTAAACTCCACGGCTCGTTGTTTCAGCGCCTGTCCGAATGCTGAGAGTGAGGAGAGCAATAGCAACAGCCGCTGTCTCAGCAAAACCAGGAAAGCAGACGTTGTCGCTTCTCGTCTCGCCCTGCCGGCGCCGAGCCAGCCGGCCGCATCGGTCTGCTGCCGTAACCATGCTTCCCGGTTGGTATATAAATCGCCTGCTTCCGGTCCGGGGGTAAAACTGTCCGGCTGCGAATTCAATTCGAGTAATTTTGCTAAAAGCTCGGCCCCCTCCCGGGCAGGTATGACGCCGGTATTTATCCCGGTGATTGTATATGCCAGGTCAACCAGTCCCATGGCGGAAAACAGGCCCAGTTGTTGTCTGAGTTCGTTTGTGAAAGCGGAATCTACCAGGCTGTCTGCCGGCGCTGATTTCAGTCTGCCCCACTCAAGAACCGCCTGACCGCTTGTTTCTGACGTATCGGATTTGCTCATCGAGAGCGGATTGGGCTAATCAACATCCGTATTGTCGGGTTCAACCTCATTCGGGTCCCAACGACCGCTTTTCAACAAGTCCTTTGTCACGGCATGTAATGTTTCAAATCTCAGGCCGTTTCTAAGCGCCTCCAACGCCAGAACTTCGTTACATTCGATATTGCCTATATTTACGTTACTCCCGAAACGTTCGATCAGGAATGACTGTTGCGACCTGAGCGGCGCCTCCCAGATCAACCGATCAATTTTATCCTCCATGATTTCCGTGATCCTGTCTACCTCAGCCTCTTCCACATGACCGTGTTCATCGTATATCCCTATCCCTACCCCGCTTTCTCTTCCTTCTACGATGACCCATTCGGCTCCCCAATCCAGGTCCTCCAGCGCCTCCTCCGCCAACTGTTCGCTGGTCGGTTGCCGTTTCGGGTCTTTTTTTCCGACTTCGGTTATCGGGACAAGACCCGCGTTCAGCGCGCAATCAATGATATTTTTTCTCCTGAAACGCGGAATGGATATGGTTCCATCGGAAATCTCAACCGCCTTGAAGCCCAGTTTCTTCGCATGGTGCATGAATACGCGGCAATGGTGTTCAACCAGCGCGACTTCCAGCAGGGTGCCTCCCGGGAAAGTCAGTATGTTACTGCTGTTGAGCAACTCAAGTTTTTCCTGGATCACACGTCTTTCCATAAATGCGGATGTGCCGAAGCTCAGTTTCCACATATCCGTCAGGTGCGCTGAAATCGACAACGCGTCCCTGGTTTCATACAAGCCGCGCCCGGTATCGTTTACCATGGTAATACCTTGCCGGCGCGGTTTATCGGTACGCGGGTCCCGCGTGCTTTTGATTATCCTGTCCCAGGCCAGGTCAGCCATACTCCACTCCCTGGGATATTTGTCTTAATGCCCGTTCCACCATGGGCAAATCGGCGCCCCAGGGGACCACTGCCAGTTCGTCATCCTGTTCAGTGTCAAATTCCAGCAAGCAGCACTTCAGGATGGTTTTCACGCCATTTCTGTTTACGATTTGGCGCGGACACATTTCAACCTGCGGCGGTTCGTCATTGTAATAATGCCGGTGGAACTGCAGACTCCGCTCACAGCCTACCAGGGTCCAGTTTTCCCTTTTTTCCGGGCGCTCATCAAGAAAAAATACCGGCGCGCCCAAATCATCCAGCCCGCCTGAACGGCAGGGGACCAGGTAGGCCTCGGGAGTGACGGACCGACAAAGCTCGACGAGTTCGATTTGTTCCAAGCGAGGCACAATAGGAGGCAGGTCGGCATAGCCCAACACCTGTTCCACCATGTGATACAGCTTGGGCGGCTCCGGCGGTACCACCTCTACAACGCGCAGTATCAGTGGGTCTGGACGATGGATGATATTCACGTGGTCAAACGTGCCCGTGACAATCACGGTTTTGTCACTGGGCACGTTGTTATCGACAGCCAGTTTTGCCAAAGCAGAGCGGTTGGCCGGATCCGTTCCCGGACTTTCCAGGAAAATACAGTCCTCCGGCAGCGCCAGGACTTCTACCTTATCGACACGATTGAACAGGTCTGCAGAGGCTTTTCGTTGAACCGCGACCACTGCATATTCCTGCTTGTCATTATGTAATATGATGATATCGGTACGGCGGTAAACTTCTCGTGAACTGATGTGGTTTTCAATATCAGCCGCCGTCATCGCGCCGCTATAGGGTTGGAAACTGACGCGGCGATACGGCAGGGGAACAAAGTTCAGTTGTTGCTTGAGACCTCCTGTTTGTAATATTTCACCGCCCATTGTTCACATCGAGCCGGGAATCAAGCTGCCAGGTCAAAGGTCCGACCGTAATCGCTCCGTCTTAATTCCCTGTGGTGAATTTTCATCGGGTCCATCGCCCTGATAAATTCAATCATGTCCGGTGACGGCAAATCAACCATTGAGAGGTCTTCCGTTACCGGGAACGTAAATTCCGTATTTTCCTGGACCAGTCCGGCATCAGTATCCGGGTAGACAGCAGCCAGGCGTGCATGGCCGGAAGCATCGAAATCAAAGACACCCAGGTCGGTAATAATGTAATCAGGACCACCGCCCCGGTACGGCATTTCGCCACGTGTCTGATCATCGACGGTTCGATGACCGACGCTGGTGATAAAATCACAGGTATCGACCAGGCGATAGCGTCTGCGGCCTTTGTCATCTGCCGGCGCCCTGTGTGCGGCAGTCCATATAGTTATGTTTTCGACGTCGCAGGACAGGTTGCAGCCCCCACCTCCGCCTGGCAATTTCAATTTCAACCTGTCATCGCCGCCCAGGCGGGTCACGTTCATATTGCCCCATTTATCAATCTGCAACCCGGACAGGAACATCCGGCCCAGTCGGCCACTGGCGCCGATATCAAATAACTCCTCGATATCGAGGAAGCACTCGGCTTCCTGACTCATAACCCAGTCATTTGAGGTGGGTGTCAGGAAAGGAGGCTTCGGGTTTACGCCGTAGGTGGCGCCGGCAATCAAAACCAGGTTGGGGGCATGATTGCGTTTGGCCAGGTGCAAGGCAAGTTGAACCAGCGGGGAACCGAAGCCGTGAAAGGCAAGAATACCGTCATCAACTGTGAGTGCGATTTGATATATCAACAACTCACCCAGGGTGCATGAGGTCGGTCTGGTCTTGTCAAGCATAGAGAGCCATCCATTGTTGGGCGCCGCTATTCCATTCGCGCAGTTGCTTCAGTCTCTCCTCACCACCGATAGCGGCAATGTAATCTTTATTGGAGGCAAGGTCGAAAACATAGGGTTGCAAATACAACTCTGCAAACGCTTCCCGGCTTTCCCGGGCCGCCTCATAATACAGCGAGGTGTGCTCCCGGTCATAGGCATAAAACGGGTAGCAGGAGGTCGGGTGCGCGCCGTAGGCTACCTCGCTTATTGCAGTCACGTAGAAATAAGGGATGGTAACGCCTTTTCTCGTCAACTCTTCCCGGGAGATGATTTTTTCCACCGTCGCAATCACCTTCTTCGCCGCTTTGGCGGACAGGATATCAGCAACCGGCGGACCTTCAAT
>JAAXHV010000129.1:4026-17490 GCA_012270695.1 Gammaproteobacteria bacterium
ACCAGGACCAGTTCATCACCGGTATAGGGACAAGTCATGGTCTTGTATTCAGGGTGCAAATTCATAAAGCTGCTGCCCTGGACCGAGCGGATGGGCATAAACGGTATGCCGGCTATTGCCGCCCGCAACTGTTGCACCAGGGTGTAACAGCAACTGTCAGCCACCCGTACCTGCCCGGATTCACAGGCGCGCCGATAATTTGGCGCCATGCCGAAATCCTGTTCAAACCCCACGTAGGATTCACCGCTGACGGAGACAAGTCCCGCACCGCATAAAAGGTCGATGTCTATACCGTGGGCGGAACCCACAACCGTGAGATTGCCGGTATCCTGGCGGATCAACTCGCGCAGCGCGGCCATGGGTTCGCGCCAGGACAAACCACCGCCTACTGCGACACAGTCATTACGCTTGACGTGACTGACCAGTTCCCTGAGACTGCATTCCTTGTTCTCGTATGTGTACACCACTACCTCCTCTAAATAGCGGTCATACCGCCATCTACCACAAAGTCGGAACCACAGCAAAAACTCGCTTCTTCAGAGGCCAGGAATAATACTGCCCGGGCGATCTCCCCGGGCTCACCAAAGCGCCCTATCGGATACTTGGACAGGCGCCGCTTTTGAGCCTCTTCAGACATATCACTGCCTAGTAGCTGATGCCCCATCGCAGTTGTTGCCACCGTACCCGGGCTCACACAATTTACCCGGATGCCTTCAGCGGAATATTGCGCCGCCATCTGTTTTGTAAGTCCTATCACGGCAGCTTTCGCGGTGCAATATGCCGCCATATTGTTGATCCCCGCGTGGCCCGCAACAGAACCAAAGTTGACGATGGCGCCCCCGCCATGTTCCCGCATAACCGGAAGGACGGCGCGCGAGCAAAAATAAGTTGCCGTTACATTGACATCCATGATGCGCCGCCATATTGCCGTATCTGTTGTCTCAACGGAACCAAAGTCGGCTATACCCGCATTGTTTACAAGAATATCAACTTTTCCGGAGAAGTTTTCTATGGCGCGGCCGAAAGCAACATCGACTGCAGCCTCATCTGTCACATCAAGTTGAAATGCGACTGCGTCTGTGCCTTCACCGCTTAACCGCTCTGCGGCGGCGTCTGCGGCTTCTTCGTTTATATCCATGATACATACACGGGCGCCTTCCTGACCGAACATCCTGGCAGTCTCAAAGCCTATACCGCCTGCCGATCCTGTGATGATTACGCATTTATTACCAAATCTGCCAGCCATTTCTATTCTCCCGTTTTGTTATCGTTAAGGCAGCTCTGAACATTGACGTTCCCCGGGACTCGCGGTTTGGCTGATCCGAAGCGCCCGCCGGCTCCGTCGCCGATCAATTGCGGCAAACTTCCGCTTGCAGTCTCTGTAGATGTTGGCAACTAGCTGGGCGGACTATTGACAACAAGGGCATCCTGCTCCGTGTTCCGCCTCCAGAGGATGTTGTTCTTGCTGATCTCGATCTGACCTGGCAGCATTATTGCCTCCACAGCCCGAGCACACCCATTCACGGGGTTCGCGAGTACCGGCTAAAACAAGCCCTTTGAAGACGCGGCCGCAATCAGGACAATACAGGGTATATACGGGCATAAATTTTTACAACCGGACAGGCACAAAACATCACCGCGGGAACCGAAAAACAGGTACCCGCGGTATGTTTGTCCTGTACTGATTATATTACGCCTTGGCCAGCTCTTCCCGAACAATCTTGGCGCCTTCCACCATGGCGTACAATTTTTCCTGGGCGATATATCGCTGCAATAAAATAATGCCGCAGTCGGTTGTCACGCCCAGTTGTTCCGCGGGAACCACGGTAAGCAGTTGCCGAATCTTTTCAGCCACCTCTTCTGCCGTTTCCGTTATGGTGTTCTTGACGTCAATCACGCCTGCCCAGAACTTCATATTATCCGGTATGGGATGTTCCTTAAGGATATCCAGACCCGAATTTTCAAACGGCAGGCGGCCGATGCCTTCAAGATTAAATACATCGATGTTTGCCTGGTAGGATTGCGGTACAACGGACGAGGTGGGGTTTGGCGCGTTAGCATCTTCCGCACGCTTGGTTAAATCATAGACCTCACCAGCCTCGGCAGTATCATCAGGATAATAGGCCGGGGTACCGCCCCAGTTGCCCCAACAGATGTGGCAGACGATTTTTGCATTTTTAACACCTTCCACGGCCCTGTTAAAAGCCTCGATGGCCCAGTCCTCGTAGAAATAAGGCCAGGTGAATTCATCCAGTTGAATATAATCGGCCCCCAGTTCATCGACGGCAAGGATATCCTCGTTTATGGCCTTGGCAACGTCCATTGCGCGATCACGACTGTTGGAATAGTACAGATCGTTAGTGCACTGGGCCAATACCTGGATGCCCGTGTATTGGACCTTGATGGGTTTATCCGTGACCTCACGCAACGCTCTTGCCTGCTCCACCATCATCTGCCCGCGGCGTTTTATTTCCTGCGTGACCGTTCCGGCATGCAATCGACTGTAAATCGGAAACCCGAGGTAACCACCGGACAGGTCATA
Organism: Gammaproteobacteria bacterium; assembly: GCA_012270695.1. Classification (GTDB taxonomy): domain Bacteria; phylum Pseudomonadota; class Gammaproteobacteria; order Eutrophobiales; family Eutrophobiaceae; genus JAAXHV01. Next base: position 6,569 of record JAAXHV010000129.1, read on the forward strand.
ACCCATACGCCTTAAATAATGATATACGGCGACGTCGGCATAATTATCACCTTGCAACCGGCCGTCAGCTATAATATCCAGGCCCGCGTGGTTCTGATCATGAGCAATTGCGGCCATCGCATCTTCCAGTGCTTCCCGGGACATCGCATCGGGCGGGTTCTGATCACCTGTAAAGTACCTGGCGTAATCGGCATCCCACCAGCGAGGGTTGGGATAATTGCCGACCATACTTGTTGGAATTAACACATCACTCTCAGCCATTTCAAACCTCCTCCCCAGTCGGGAATTAATTTACTCCTGTTAGAGCTTATATAACTTCTCCTTATTTGTCCATAACTATTCACTATTATCCATACTTCGCACCCGGGCATGCACGAATTGATATATCCCAGGTCGAACTCAACCAGATGTGGCCGGATAAAATGCGTCAAAATAAACATTCCGCGGCCTGACTCCCCGTTCCACAAGCAAGGATGTCGCCGCCCCTATCATGGGGGGTGGGCCACATAAATAAGCGTCGTAATTTCTGAAAGATTCCTTATATCGCGAGATCGCTTCCGTTACAAGCCCGGTTTCACCCCGCCAGTCACCAGGCCATCTCTCGGATAACACCGGGATAAATTCCAGCGCCGGCATAGTCTGCGCCGCAGCTTCTATCTCATTGATATAGTAAAGATCATCATTTGTTCTGGCGCCAAAAAATAATTGAACGGGCCGTTCATTTCCTTTTTCAGCCAATCGATACAACATGGATAACAAGGGCGCCAGACCGGACCCACCGGCAACCATGATGATATTCCTGTGTGAGAGACGAATTCTCAGTTCCCCATAAGGACCGTGTAGCCGTAACTTGTCACCTGGTTTCAGCCGGTTCTTCAATTGTTGGGAAAATATTCCTTCCGGAAAGATCTTGACGACGAATTCCATAATGTTTTTTTCTTTTGGGGAGTTTGCCATTGAATAGGGCCGCAACAGTTGACTGCCTGGAACCTGTATATTGGCAAATTGTCCTGCAGTAAATTTCATCCCATCCTCATCGACAATGCGCAACCGCAGCCTGCGAATATCCTTTGTCAGTGGTTCATTAATTTCTATCCTGGTTTCATATTCTCTGGATTGGTCACCTGCAAGAAACTCTTCTTCCGAAATACCCATACTACTGACATCAATAGTGCAATCGTCGGTCGGAATCGACACGCAAGGGAGAAACCAGTCATCTTCTCTTTCTGCGGGACTTAAACAAAACGTGGAGGGAGGTTCGTTAACATCTCCGTCAATCAAACGCGACTTGCAAGTGCCGCAACCACCGTGCTTGCAACCATAGCGTATAAACAATCCTTGTCTCAGCGCAGCCTTTAATATGGTTTCCCCATACTCACATTCAAATTCGTGCCGGAAAGGCTCAACTGTAATTTTCATCAAGCGTCAGTGGCAGACTCCATGAAGCGGATCCTTGACCTCGTATTTAAGTGATCGAATATCATCTATGGTCCACATCTTTTGATCCGGAGAAACCGTAGGTTGGCCTACCAGGGTTTTACCATCGGGGCGGATATAGCCGAGGTCTGAAATGACGTCAGCCAAGTCCCATCCGTGATATTTGGCCCAGAACTGCTTGCGGCGAGTATAAGCCTTCGGCCATTTCCTCAATATCCATTCACACCCTTCACTACAGGTCGGATACTGTGACCCATTGACTTCAACCAGACGGAATTCATTGATATCCAGTCTCGGCAGGGCGCAGGGCAACTGGCAAACCTGGCAGATCGGCGGCAAGCTTTCCAGTTCCTGCAATATGATGTGTCCACCGGCCGGATCTGCCAATTGTTTATAGCCATCCCAGTATGCCCCGAAGTATTTATGCCATCCGGGATAATGCTTCTCGTGCCACTCGTAGTCTTTTTCATTCATGGCATCGGAACGCCAGAAGTTCAGTGGCCAGATGGCTGAAAATACCTGGCCGACCGTATGGGTCATCCAGTCAAGATCTTCCACGGCCTTTCCCAGAAACCTCGGCACTTCGACGCCGAATTCACCCAAGCCTTCCAGATAACCCCCGATGAAATCATCTACAATCCATTCCTGCCATTGATCCTTATACGCCCACGCACGATTTACCGAACCATATTCAGCCTGCCATCCGACCAGCGCATCCAGTCCCTTATGCGCATGCCAGAAATGACGTTCAAGGGCATCGTTGATGAACGGCACATTTTCTTCATTGCGCAGGACAGATATCAATGATCCATATCCATTCGCCATATGCCGCGCTTCATCCGACTGGATTGAAAGAAATGTTGTCGCCAACGCGTGGTCCCCATTCAATACCGCCGACTGTGGCGCCGCAACCAGGAGAATATTGGTATAAGCTGTTTCAATTACAACATTCAGGTCAATAATACAATCTATGGGGTCACCGGTATTGAAGTGCTGGAATTCACCTATCGCAACAAGCCCGCCGGGATGCTGGAACAAGGCTTTTTGTCCGATATCCCACCCGGCCGGATCAGGTACATTTTTTACGTAATAGTTACGCAAGGCCATTTCCAGCTGGGTATGGCGAATTTCATCCAGCATCTGCGCATGATAGCCTTGCCTGAGTTCCTGGTTCTGAAGCGTTGAGATGAGGCCGCCGCAGGCTGCAACCGCCGCATATTCGGCATTGTTCAGGTCCAGCAATGTCAGCTTCAAACACTCGTTAAACCTCGGTTCCATTTTTTCCGCGATTCCCATCCTCAGCGCGCCATCGATAAATCCATGGGTGCGATCATCCTTTTCTGCCTCCATCTTCATGTAATCCCTCACCAGCATACGAAAAGGGTCCTTGCCTTTCGTCGGTATATTGTATTTAGTATCAAATTTCGGCTTTTTTTCCGTAAACGTAAAATCCCAATCGTATTCTTTTGCTTTTTCATGTACTTCTACGAGATTAGCTGTCATGACATCTCCCCTTTCAGTCGTTGAAGCGTTCGGGTTTTATTTCTGAGAAAATTTCAACCTTTCCGTCAGAAACTACAATGCGGCCATAGTAAGAACTCATATTTACCAGGAATATGTCCGTGTCAAGGTCACGGCCGAGAAAATCCGAGATCCCTTCCATATCGAATTCAAGTTTGTTATCACGTTCAATTTTGTAATAGCAGTCACGATCACTCACACGAGCATCATTTGCACTTTCTTTCAGGTAATCGAGGGTGGCGCGTGTTTCATCACTTTTCATCAATGAGATACCGACACTATTATTGGAAGCCATGAATATATCTCCTCGGTTAAAGTCCAAGCTCTTGTAGCAGCGACGATTGCATGTTTTTGACCCGGGTAAATGCCTGTTCAAAAGGGTCAGCATCAATTCCTTCAATCTCGAAAACCGCCTGCAATGCCTGCGCTGCTTTTTCGCACAAAGGCATCCATTCAGCGTGCCAGCCTTGTATAGTCTTTTTGTTGTCGGCCCCGTAATTCGGGTCAGCCAGAACCATACTGACAATTGACTGAACAAGTTGCAGGTGATATTTAGAGTCGCGCCGCGCATTTGCCAGAATCATGGGTGTGACCGCATCACCGTTTTTAGGCGCATTCTTGGACATGAATTCGGTTTTAAATAAATTTCCGACAAGCGGTTCAAACATCAGCCCCGAAACAATGACTATTTCTGCCCAGTCATCGGAATCGATAAGGCGTTCAGTAACTTCACGGGTCGGAACAAGGGCGGGAGAATCCATCCAGGCTGACCTGGCTTCTGCGTCGGAATAACCCGGTAACGCTGCCTTCAATTCAAAAGTCAGGTGCACGATATCCTGTTGATGGCGCGCTTTATCCGACACCTGAAACGCTAACGCAAACGTGAGAGTTGCATCCAGGACCTGCCGCACTGCATAGGATATTGCCAGGAACTGGCCGTACTCCACAAAAGGCCAGGCCGCATAATACCTGCCCAGAATTTCATCCCGCCAGACAGGATTGATACGATCGGCAACCCCATCCTGCAGGGCTTCTCTTATCATGACGTCCAGTGCCTGCTCTTCATAGTTGTTTCGAGAGACATAGGGCCTTTGCCATACTTTCAACGGATCACGAAATTGATCCCAGGCAGTACATTTGATTTGTGAGGCAGTTTCCGAGAAAGGCACCTGACCATCATCAAAACAAAGCGGCCAATCAACGTCCAGCCATTGATGAGGGCCCGACTGTTGTCCTATCGTGTAGGATTCGTAATCACTGGGTTTACGTCTTTCCGGCTTGAACCAGGTGAAGTGTCGATTACCGGATAAATTTGCAGCATTCATAATTTAAACCCCCCTTATTCAACCTTTTTTCTCCCTCCCGTTAAACATCCCTGTAGTCTTATTATACTCTATAATGTTTCAAGCATGTTATTTTTTTGCTATAAACAGTTATCCAGGCTTATAAATACTTATCCAACTTTTATATTAACCAATGCACCAGTTAAAAAGAGAAGATCAGCCGATAATGACCGATCGACCTGTTTGGAATGCCCGCCCACATTTATTATCCATTGAAGAATGGGGGTACAAGATTGATGACTACCTGGAAAATGCAGATGGCGGTGAAATTATATTCAACATCAATCCGGATGATGACCGTGTATACGATGCCATATACATCGGCGGCGGGGCCGCCGGCCGCTTCGGTTCCGCTTACCTGAAAGCCCTGGGCGGCCGGCAACTGGTTGTTGACGCCTGGCCGTTTCTGGGCGGTTCCTGCCCCCACAATGCGTGTGTGCCACACCACCTGTTTTCCGATTGCGCGGCAGAATTAATGTTGAACAGGGAATTTTCCGGGCGTTACTGGTTCAGTGATCTTGATAACAAAATTGTGAATATGAAGGAAATAGTGGATATGTTCCGCAAGGGACGTATCGGACCTCATGCAATAATGAATTTCCAGAGCAAGGAGCAACTGGATATGGAATTTATCCTGAATACCACTGCCCGTATTATTGACCCCCATACAGTTGAAGCTGCCGGCCGGATATTTAAAACCAGGAATATCGTTCTTTCCACAGGTTCCACACCTAACAGGCTTGGGATACCGGGCGAGAACCTCAAAGGCGTATTCGATTATGAGACCTTCGTGGAAGATCTGGACTACGAACCGGGCGATACGGCCGTGGTCGTCGGTGGCGGAAAGACCGCAGCCATATACGGCTGTTTTTTCAATGCAACGGGGCGAAGAACCATTCTGGTTGTACGCAGTACCTTGCTTAAACTGGTACCGGATAGCGAAATACGAGGATACCTTATTGACCGCATGAAAGAACAAGGTATGGAGATTCTCGAATATTCCAACCTGGTACGGATTGAGAATGACGGCAACGGGCGTGTAAAAGCAGCCATAATCGAAACACCAGATGGGGAACGACGTGTTGAAACTGACTTTATATTCACCGGCATAGGCGATACACCCAACTCCGAACAGGTTGCCGCTACCCTTGGGCTGAAACTCGGTGATAAAAAGGAAGTTATCGTCGATGAACAACTACGGACAAATGTCCCCAATGTTTATGCAGTGGGCGATCTGATAGGGGCCCCAATGGAAATGTTCAAGGCACGTAAAAGCGGGACCTACGCCGCAAGACATATAATGGGCCAGGATGTTTCGTATTCACCAAGAGACTTTCCGGATTTCGTACATACCCATTATGAAGTCACCTGGTTCGGAATGAGTGAAGACGAGGCCCGCGAGGTGTACGACAACGTGATAATCATCAAAATGCCTCCGGAAAATGAGAACGGGCTCAATGTCGGCTTGCCGGCATCGGACCGAATGATGTTGTATGCGCTGGAAAAACCGCATCTGTCCGGATACCAGAAACTGATCATAGACGGCGCTTCCAGAAAAGTACTGGGTATTCACCATGTCGGTTGTGGAGCAAAGGATGGATTTCAATACCTTTGCCGTATGATTAAGGCAGGGATTACTGTTGACGACCTTGGTGAAATGGATGAATTGTTTTTAAATCCCACTCACTTCATACAATTGTCCAGATTGCGCGCAGGAAACGAGGTTTTGATAGACCTATGAGCCCCGTTGCCGTTGTAACCGGAGCCGCCTCGGGGAACGGAACTGCCATTGCTTCAAGGTTTCTCGCAGACGGAAATCGTGTCGCCGCGGTTGACATCAACGCTGATAACCTGGAAGAAACCCGGGAGCGATGCTGGGGTAAATGGAAAAACCGGTTGTTGTGTCTGACAGGAGACGTATCCTCTGAAGAAGACACCAGACACTTCGTCGATGCCACTTTATCCAGGTGGAATGCTATCGACGTATTAGTCAATAACGCGGGGATTACGGGAAACGAAACCGCGATGGAACTGCATGCCACCGATATCCGGGAATTTGACAAGGTTATCGCAGTAAATGTACGAGGTATGTTCCTGGGCTGTAAATTCACCCTGCCTCACATGCTCGGCAGAGGAGCAGGAATCATTGTCAATATAGCTTCAGTAGCGGGCCTCGTGGCTTTTCCCGGCCGTGCAGCGTACAGCATATCCAAAGGCGCCGTAACCCAGTTGACCAGGTCTGTTGCAATCGACTATGCAGACAAGGGTATCCGCTGTAATGCCCTCTGCCCCGGCTTTATCGATACTCCACTGATACGCTGGCGTCTGGAACAACCCGAACTGCGATCACAACTACTGGATCGCATCCCACAACACACTGTTGGTGATGTCTCTGATGTTGCAGGCGCAGTAGCGTTCCTGGCCGGTCCGGACGCAGGTTATTTCAACGGCGCATGCCTGGTAATGGATGGCGCATATTCGGCTTTATAAGTCGTTCGCCTATCCGAACAGGGATCTGAAAGTTATAAGATAATATCAGGCCGTGATTGCAGGGGTGAAGCCGGTTTTCAGGCGATCAGACAGCTGGACATGTGTGTGGATACACAAATTATCAAAAACGGTGGAGCCCGAGAACTGATACACCGGATATTGACAGATAACGCTGACCCAAGGGGTGGTCTCCAGCATTGCATCCAAGGCTGCCTCATACGGCACAAGTTGTTCACAGCCCATAACACCACTGCTTGCCCAGCCCATCTCACCGGTGAGAAGTAACCGCTTGGTGCCGGATGCCTTATGCCTAGTGATAATATTCTGCCAGAAAGTCAGCATGCGGTCGGTACTGAAGTATCCGTCTTTTAAATAAGTATCGGCATAGGTGTACAGTTCAAGCACGCCACGATTAATCAAATCCTCCGGGTCCAGGTCTTCGTTTCTCAGCCAGGTCAGTAATTGCTGTTTATCCCGTTGATAGATATAGACGGTTTTCGCTTCCGAATTGAGGTGATCGAGCAGATGCATGCGCAGCAGGGACCATTGCTCTTTAGGACTCTTGAAAAAAGTACAGATGTGTAAACGCGTTTCGTGCCGCCCCTGTCTGACAGACGGGGAATTATCAGATGCAGACATTCGATAACCGTCCTGATAATCGCCTGTATCAATGGATTCACCCATAAAAGCGACCAGGTCGTCGAGTAAAAAACGGCGTTCATTACGATGACCTACGCGATAACAGGCGAGGCGGCCATTGTTTGTCCAGCGTCGCAATGAGGTTTTACTGACTTTAAGGTAATCTGCTGCTTCGGTGATAGTAAGAAATTTCTTCTGTGCCGGCATGTGGCCCCTCAAGGAGAATTGTTGTATAACCGATGATTATACCATATTTTTTCTTACTCACACATAATCAATCTTGTCCAATCAATCTTGTCCATAACCCCTCACTGCCGGAATACCGTCGCAGCAACGTCCCACTACCGTCCATGCTTGTCCCAATGTTCCGAGAACAGTGATTCTTCGTCTATTACTCGTGGAGTAACGGGCCTTGATACCCAGGTCTCGTTTATCATGTGACGCGCATTGACATTTTCGGTAGTGATATTTCCACCCCAGGTACCGCAACTCAGACTTAGTGTATAGGGTAGCCCATTGCGCGGGCTGCCTGCACCTTCGTTAAGATTCTGGTTGATCATGACGCGGCCTGTTTTGGTGTTCATCGCGACCGCCATGATATTTTCCTCAGTCTTTGAATGGATGCCACAGGTATGACCCTGCCCCTGGTATTCTGTAATTGCATTTATCCGGTCAATAGCGTTGTCTATTTCGCCTGAATACTTGTATAGCGCCAAAACTGAAGAGAGCTTCTCTCCCGAGAAAGGATGATCCGGACCTGCTCCCGTCTCTTCCACAATCAGGTAGCCACAATCTTCCGGCACCTCAATATTTGCCAGTTTTGCGATAGTCGCCGCGGGCTTGGCAATAATCTCCAGGGCAGGTATATGATTGTCAGGATCAGGCCACATTAACGCCTGTAGCTGACTTTTTTCTTCGGCTGAGCATAGATATCCTCCCATCTCTTTCAGCCTGCCGACAAGATCATCATAAATCGCCTCGTGCGCTATCACGGCATTATCAGCAAGACAGGACGTAGCGTAATCGAATTTTTTCGCAGCCGTAACGGCGCTGGCCGCATCCTGCAAATCTCCTGTTTTATCAACAACATGCACACTGTTGCCAACGCCGACGCCATAGGCCGGCGTGCCGGAACTGTAAGCCGCTTTTACCATGCCGGCACCACCTGTGGCTACCACAAGATCAGCCATCTCCATCAGGGCCCGGGTCTTTCCAAGCGACGGTTTCCGGATCGCCTGTACCAGGTCCGCCGACGCGCCGGCCTGTTCACAGGCTTCACGCATATATTTAACGGTCAACTCCGTAGTCTGCTGAGTCCGGGGATGGGCGGCAACGATGATGGCATTGCGGCCCTTTACCGCCAGCAGCGTCTTTAACGGAGGGGTTGCATCCGGACCGGTTGTCGGTATCAGTGCCGCAACCACGCCAACCGGCTTGGCGATTTTGAGCAATCCCTTGTCAGGATCTTCCTCAATGATCCCGGCTGTCCTTACCGATTGCATGTCTGCCAGGGTGCCCATGCAGCGGTTGCGTATTTTCATCACCTTGTCGCCGTAGTTGCCAAACCCGCCTTCATCCACGGCGATCCTGGCAAGCTCTTCAGCTCGGTCCTGGCGCACTATCGCCCAGCAGATTGCCGTGACAAGCTTGTCAACCTGTTGCTGGGTGTAGTTCTGGATTTCCCTCTGGGCAGACTTTGCCCGTTCGATCAGCGACGCAACTTCCGCTCTCTCTGCTTTTGCTTTCTCATTAGCTTCCATTTTTTCTCTCATTTTTAGTTGGATAGGTATGATTACGTATTATACCCTATTACATCAGGGTATTAATTCAGGAAAATAGTTAATTATGGATAAAAATGGATAATTGTGTATAATGTATGATGTATTATAATAATAAACGAGACAGGATGATATCCAAAGCACCCGATCTGTATCGAACCATATATTTCGGCATGCTATAAGTCTATTGTATGTTGCCGCTGATGGGTCGTTTTTAACATCGTTTTACACTTGTAATGGTTTGTCTGGAGGAGATGATGAAAAATAAAGCTGCTAATAATTTTGTACGTATGTTTGGCCTCGTACTGCTGACTTGTTACACGGCAAGTGCCTCCGCTGATTTCGTTCAAACAATGGGGATGTCGAACCGCGAGGGCGCACTGGCCGGCGCGACTCAGGGCGTTGCGGCAGACGCCAGTACCTGGTACGTTAATCCGGCCGGGGCTGCAGAATTCAAAAAGCCGGTTATAAGTCTGGGCCTCAGATTTGTCGATACAAACCACTTAAACATGGATGACTCAGGCGGCAGTTACAACGTTGAGGCGACCACGGTTAACGGTGAGATAGCCGCTGCTCCCGGTCTGGGCGTTTATCTGCCCCTCAGTGACAAGATCACCGCAGGTGTCGGCCTGGGTGTACCGTTTGCCCTGACGGCCGATTGGGAAAACAATGCGGGTGTTCATCGATACAGTTTCAGCAACCAGGCTTTTTTCACCGTTGATTTAGCCGCCGTTGTAGGTATGGAAGTTAACGATCGCCTTAATGTGGGAGTTGCATTGAACGTCGTCGCCTTCAAACATTTGACTGTCGAGAGGCTGGTGCCGGTCACAGCGTTGGGTGGCCATACAGGACCGAATGAACTTATAGTAGGACGGATACTCCTGGAGACCGAGATGGATTTTCCCCTGTTTGTTCCTCCGTTCCAGTTCGACCCGGCCTTTGATGAGATCGGGTTTACCATCGGGGCAAAATACGATGTATCGGATGATTTAACATTTGGAGTATCGTATCGGAGTGAACAAGACACTACTTTTGACGGAGAGGCGACCATCGACTTCAACAATCCCTTGGGGCTGGGCAAATCAATCGTACCCTGGAAGCTGGATTTTGATACGCCGGCTCATATCAAGGCCGGCTTCGCTTACGACGTCAGTGACGCACTTACCTGGTCTGTCGACCTGCAATATACGTTCTGGTCGGATGCAGACGCCGTCGGCAAAGCGGCTAACATCAAGTTTGGCGAACCGCTCAGTGGTCTGGTCGGTCCGGTCGGGCCTGCTCTCAATGGCGTTACCGGCGTGACCTATGACTGGGACGGTGACGACACCCTGGCAGTCGCAGCGGGAGTCCAGTTCAAATTAAACGATAAGCTTACGTTATTGGGCGGCTACCGCTATGATCCGGAATCGGCGCCTGATGACGCAATCGATGTCCTGTTCTGGTCAGGTGATCGCCATTGGATTGGCGCCGGCGCCACTTACGACCTTACCAATTCAGACGGACGCGGCTGGACTCTCACAGCAGGTTATCAAGGGGTCATCTATGAAGACAGGTTAATCAAGGCAGGTGCAAGTCGTAACATGGGCGGTTTCTCCAAGGTTGCGTTTGACAGTCCCGGAGTCTTGACTAACGTTACCAGCGACGAGGACTTCGAGTTCGGCGGCATTATCAACCTGCTTGGTGTTGATATCACATACAGTTTCTGACGCGCGCT
>JAAXHV010000129.1:17630-17820 GCA_012270695.1 Gammaproteobacteria bacterium
GTGTTATGGGGGTCCCAGATTTACACCAAAATTTATGGGTGTCCCAGATTTACAGATTTAGGAGTCAGGACACGCCGTCCCTGTACTCCTTCGGGGAAATGCCGTAACTCTCTTTGAATTTGCGGCTGAAATGGGCGGCGTCGTTGAAGCCGTAGCTGAAGGCGAGTTGGGTGATGTTGTAATCACTCAA
>JAAXHV010000130.1 GCA_012270695.1 Gammaproteobacteria bacterium
TCACCCGTATGCAGCCACCCATCCGGCTCGATGGTATCCCTGCTTGCCTGCTCGTTACCGTAATAGCCCTGCATAACGATACCGCCCTTGATCATCAGTTCGCCCACTTCCCCTGCAGGCAGGGTCTTGCCTGCATCTTCGGTATCGGCAATTCTCGCCTCAACGTAAGGCAGTGCCACGCCGATGGAACCGTGTTTTATCGGACCGTTCGCAGCAAATGTGGTCCCGAGGCCACCCAACTCGGTCATCCCCCAAAGCTCGATCAAGGGACAACCAAATTTTTCTTCGACCTCTTCCATTTTCGGTACAGGCATCGTCTGGCCGCCCACAGTGCAACAGCGCAGCGATGACAGATCGTAAGCGTCGAGTTGTGGATGATTAAGCAGAAACATATACATGGTGGGCACGCCTTCGAACATAGTCGCCCGCTTGTCCTGAATGCTCTGCAACATGATCTGTTCTTCGAACAAGGGGTGAAGCACAAGGGTCATGCCATACTGAAAAGCGCCATTCATTACGACATTGCCGTACACGTGGGGACATGGCAAGGCCGTGACCACCGTATCCTTTTCGCTTCTTTGGTGCATCAGTGCCGTCATCTCCACATTCAGCAGGACATTGTAATGGGACAGGCAGGCGCCTTTGGGGTGGCCTGTGGTGCCGGAGGTGTAGCCTATTGTTGATAAAGAATGTGTATCAACCTCAGCCACCTGAAACTCATCATCGCTATCATTGAGCAACTCGTTAAAAGAAAGCATGCCTTCCGGTAAGGGCTCATCACCGAACACAACGACTTCACGCACCCTGGACTTCTCTTTCACACCCTGAATAGATAATGCTTTTTCATACGATGCTATGATGACAGTGGCGCCACAATCGTTTGCGACAAACTCCACTTCTCCCGGCGTTAGCATCACGTTGACGGGATTGATGACAGCACCCAGTTTGAGAACCCCGTAATAACTGACAATCCATTCCCAGCTGTTCGGACTGTAGAGTGTTACCCTGTCACCTGTCTCTACGCCCAATGAAACAAGCGCATTGGCCAACCGGTTTGATCGTTTTTCAAGTTCATTAAAACTCAAGGTGATGTCATCAATAATCAGCGCCGCTTTATTTCCGAATCGTTCTGCGGCAATCGGCAGGATCTGGCCCAGAGTATTAAACATGCTCGTCGTGTCTCACTTTTTTCACCATGGCGGGTGCTACGTTAGCTCCAGCTACCACCCAGGTATTTAAGCCCAATGCTTCTTTATCAAACGTGCTATGGACCGGCCGCTGGCACAGGCCGCCCCGGTATGGGCGCCGGCAACATATTCACCGGCAAAATACAGCCCACGTCGTTCCTTGCGCTGCTCTCGAAGTACCGCAGCCATCTGCCTGACATAACCTACCGGCATGTAGATCAAATCGTCACAGGTATAGTCGACGATATCGACGACGTGGGATTTTTCGAGCTGCGGATAGAGCGCCTTTATCATGGGCCAGCAGAAATCCTCGATGGTCATATCGCTTCGCTGCCATTCCGGTGTGTGCCGTCTCGACAGAGCGTAGCGCACGTGCGGTGGATGATTGAGCTCCGGGTTCCCCGGTGTGGCAAACCAGTAAGTCGTTTTTGCCTTCATGGGATCCGTGTGATCCGGGATGTAGCCGCCACCGGCGTATTCCTTCGGCGCATGCTTCTCATCCACTATCCAGCAGACAATCGGCTCCTTGGTAAAGAAGCAGTTCCGGGCCAGGGCCTCCTGTTTCGGCGTCATCCCCTGCACCAGTCTCCCCAGGTACTTGCCTTCCACCGCACAGACCACGACATCAGGAGTGACACTGCGCCGCTCCAGGTTCGCGTCTAAATAATGAATAGTATGACGTCCACTTGAATCCGCCGGGGTGACATAGCGCACCGTGGTGTTATTTTGCACCGGCAGGAGGGAATCCAGTTTACGGGTCAATACGCCAATGCCACCCCTGGGGCTGACAAACGGCTCTTTTCTGGCCAGCCAGGACAACAGGGCAATTTTTGAGGTCTCGTAGGGCGGCCAGCCCCAGGCAATGCAGATGGGCTCAATCTTGTATTTGATAATCTCACGACCTGCCGTCTTACCCAACACGCGCTCGTAGTAATCCCCCAGACTTTCATCATCATATGCCGTGCCGGTCTCCAGCAGGCAAGGGTCCACGGCCGCCGCGATTTCATCCATATCAGACTGTAATGAGGGTAATTTTCTAATCGTCTCAGGACTCAGCCCTGGAATTTTAAGGGCATTTTCAATATCAAAGTGGCTTAAACCACCGGGATCATAAAGTCCGTGACCGTTGTCTATGCCGTATTCGGGGAATGGATCACCACGCAAATCCTGTTCGATTCCCAATTCGGCTGCCAGTGCAAACATATCTTTATTGGCTTCAAACACTCCTGCAGCATGGGTAAATTGATACAAGGGCCCCATCTGTAGCTGTACCATACGGCCGCCCGTAAATTTTTCCTTCTCGAATATTGCAACCTGGAACCCGGCTTTGCGTAGATCCCAGGCAGCTGACAACCCGGCGATACCTGCGCCTATGACCACGGCGGTCGGCCCGTGCCCGGCGGCAAACAGGGCCTGGGGCATGACGGCCGACGCTGCTGCGGTGGCGGCGATGCCTTTCATGACCCGGCGTCGTTGCTGGTCAACTGTGTATTTGTCATTACTCATTTGCCAACCTTCTTCTGCCCAAATTCGATCTCCCACCACTGGCGGATACTCTTGCAGGGTTCCGCATCGACACTGCTGCAACGTTGCCCACCCGGATGGTTGGGAATCATCGGGGAGATACTGCGGATATTGGCTATCTTGTAAATCACCGCGTTGTTGACGGCAGAATCCCCGATGGCCAGACGTCGGATAAGTTCCTCATAAACGGTCACATTGGGTCGAACATAACCCCGTGCATGGCATTTGAGACAACCGTTTTCAGCCAGCCTGGGTAACACGTTGCTATGAAAAAACGCCCTGCCTTTTCCAAAATTATTACCGACATTGTCAATATAGCCCTTATTTTCGGCATGAAGCGAATGCGACATAAAGACAAATGCTAAACTGCCAACTAATACCTGAATGGCAGTGAATGCGCGGACCGTCCCTGCTCCACCACCTGGATTTTGCATCCTTCTCATGGTGCGAGAGGATCAGGGATACAATCTACCCATGATTCAATCAGTATATTCAACCCGGCTCTGCCTTTGACCAGTTCACAACCGGCAAGGTAGGCGGGAGTTCCTTCCACGCCCAGGGCAACCGCCAGGTCCTGAATCCGTCTGAGCTCATCAGAAGACCACTCGTCTCTCAACATATTCTCCAGTTCCAGGCCCTGGATCCGGTTCTTTGCCGCTGTCCTGGTAACCGTGGCGTAGGTAAGCGGTAATCTTTCGTTGAGCAGGTCATGGTGGAATGACCTGGCGCGCTGCCTGTCTTCTACTTGAAGCGTCAGCAATATACGAACAGCCTGAGCGGATGCCGAAGACATGATACCCAGCGGGATCTCAATTACCTCAATCATTTCAGCCAATTGAGTTGCGCGTTGATGTTCAAGTCTGTCCTCCCGGCAGGGTCGGCAATCGTAATCCATAAACGCAATTGCCGTTTTTCCCCTGTTGTCTAACGCTTCCCGTTCTGTCTGGAATTTGCGGATAACATCCTGGGCTTCCGATAGGATTTTCGCCCTCTCCATTCTTGAATTTTTTTCGCGGGATAATTGTTCATACCTGAAAGCCTTCTCCAATAATTCCGGGTGCCGTGATAGAAACGACGGATCTGCGTTCAAGAAATCAATGACTTCATCTTCCGTGACGGCAAAAGCGCCGTACGAAAGAAATGAAATAAAAAGTAGTACCCCTGTCAGCCAGTGACACCGGAAGTCAGATAAATGATAAGTATGCATCCGGAAAGCCGGTACAGAATCTACGGTTGCTCTCACATCATGGATACAATGTCCAGTGCGTGCCCTTCATCGATTGGCAGGGAAATGGTCAGGATGGAGTCGCTTGCATCCCATGCGCCCTCCACCTTGCCACTTTCTCCGGAGACCACCTTACCCTGATGAAGCCGGAAAACTTCTTTACCATCAAACATCACACTATAGTGCGTTCCAGTATCAAGATTGATGACACCGATATCGGACATGCCCCGGTAAGCGGTCCCGGGTTTGATGTGGACTCTCAATCGATCATGTTCACGATTGTATACGGCATGACTGATCAGGACTTCAGGATATTTTACGTTCACAACTTCCGGCGTATCACCAGTTATCCAATTCTGCGCACTGTCCCTGTCATAAAGTCGCCTCAATCCGTTCCCGGGATTGAGTCTTGCCAGCGGGAGAATTACGTTCCCGATCAGGACAGTCATTTCGTGCTGGCCATACTTCTCTTGCGGGACGATCCAGTCCTTTTCAGAACGTAAGCCATCGAAAAATGCAGCCTCGGTTATATCACGCCGGGGATAGAAGTACCTGCCATCATCCCATTGCGGGTTAAAGTGACGATCGGCATAGTCGAGCATCGCGGATACCGTGTCACGATCATCCACTTCCGCTGCGTAGGCGGCCAGAAAGCCGAAATCAAAACACGCGATCGGTGTTGACCACCTGCGGCGCCAGTGTTCCGGGTGAGTATCCATCAAGGCCGCCTTTTCCGCATCACGCTGGGCCGGATAGATCGTGCGTACCAGATCGGCATTCCATGCGTGCATCATCATCGCATTCCACCCGTCGGCCCACGCAAAGGGCTTATCCACACGTTCCTGTTCCCTGACACGGTAAAAATACATGGTTCTGGATGTATGGGGCGCAATGTAATTCAGTTCTTCAGCCTTGTCCCAAAAGGCATGACGCACATCCGAAAGCATAGTCCCATGTATCCAGTCATAGTGGATAAGGCCAAGAATGGGGTGCTGATTACACTCCGCAAAAACGTCATTGGGTTCACATTCAATACCCACATAATCATTCTCCACAAATTGATCATATATAAGTTGCGCAAGCGAATGGTGATCGTAGGTGTTTCTGAAACCGTTCAGGCCAGGTATTTCGAACACGATGGAATCGGGTTTGTCGAAACGAAAATCCTTGTACAGCACTGCATACAGGCCGATCATCTGCAGGAGATGGCCGCTGTACATGATATTTTTTTCACGAACCGGATCACGCCATTCCTTACCTGCTTCCAAGTAGCTCTTGTAAGGCTCCATTTCAATGATTTCCAGCCACGTGGGAGCCCAGACATCACGGCGCATCATTTTTTCAATCAGACTTAGTTGTGCATCCCTGTATAACTCTTTATAGGCTGGTGTGTAGTTTATTTGCACCATGGCCAGGGCATAGGACATAAACGCCAGCTGGAACTGGTAGGCGTCGTAAGTAAGCATCGCGCGTGGTTCCAGGTAACGCCAGTCCCCGGGCAGCTGGCGCGCGGAATCAATAATGTGTCGAACATGACCGAGTTGCCTGGTATCAAGAATGTCTACTTCGTATGCAGAATTTCCGAAGGAAGTCGCAGGCGTAAATACCGTCACTGTGATCAGAAATAACACATTGCAAATACGGAATTTCATCATGGATATATCCTTGGTTGAACAATAAATCAGTTTTTCACTATATCACCAGTATATAATCTCTCATATCGGTTTTCTGACACACCCGAAAGAATATCTTCCTGTGGCCACAAGGGCATTTCAGTATTCATTTCTTCTGAACCGGGATCATTGTGTAAATTGTTCGTTATAAGCCTTCCAGGCCCTGTCAATCACATAGGCGTGTATCGCGGCTGAATCTTCGGCACTGAGCGCATCCTTGTAGGAGAGCATTCCCTTATGCTGGTAGGCGCCACCCAGGACGATGGCGTCCCATGCCGCATGTTTCTCCTTCGTGAGGTAACGCAAATTCGGTACCGAGTCGCTGCCGCCCTCGACATCGACACCATGGCACCAGACACAACCGGTTTTGCCATACAGTTTTTCACCACGGGCAATGAACTCGGCTGTGCCACTTTGTTGTGGTGGCTCAGGAACAGGCATGGAATGGCTGGTCTCTGCCGGCAGGGTTGCGTCGCCATCCAGCTTGAATGCGATCAAACGACTATTGCCTTTTGCTTCGGGCAGTGCATTGTGACGCGGAATCCATAATCGTTGCGGGCCACCCCACCCCACCGGGACGATGACCAGTTGTTCCCCATTAATGCGAACGGTCACCGGTGGTGCCTGAATCGCCGAACCGGTCTTCATGGTCCACAGTAATTCACCATCGTCCGCGGCAAAGGCATTGAACTTGCCTTCGGCATTTCCCTGGAATACAAGTCCGCCCGCGGTCGATAGCACACCTCCGTTCCACGGTAATTTATGTTCCTGCGACCATCGTTGCGACTGGGTCACCGGATCCCAGGCCACAAGCTTGCCCAGCATTTCGTCTTCCGCCACCTTGCCTCTACCTGCACCGTAGGCGCTCTGGCCCAGCGGTTCTTCCTGTTCGCCCGCTTCGGGTGATTGTTGGACGACTGCTGCGACATCCAGCACCGGGATATAAACCAGGCCGTTGTCAAGACTGTAACTCATGGGGTGCCAGTTGTGACCCCCCCATCCATAAGGGAAGACAAGTGGCTTACCACTTTCGGGGTCTATGGATGGAGCAGCAGTATTGAGAACAGGCTTGCCTGTTTCCAGGTCAATATGACTGGCCCAGGTCACTGTCGTATAGTTGTCCGCTGACAGTAGCTCGCCATTGCTGCGATCAACGACATAAAAAAATCCATTTTTAGGCGCCTGCATCAGGATTTTTCGGCCCTCACCTTCAATCTCCATATCGGCAAGGATCATATGTGCAGCCGCGTTATAGTCCAACTTGCCTGCGGGGACCGTCTGGTAATGCCACAGGTATTCGCCTGTCGCGGCATCCAGGGCAACAATGGAATTGGTAAGCAGGTCGTCGAACTCTTCGGGATCCGTGATGTTGATATACTCGGGAAAAACACTGTCTGTTCCCAGATATAACCGGTTCAATTCCTGATCATAGGTCATGGAGTCCCATACCGAGCCACCACCACCGTACTGGCGCCCTGCTTCCCCACTCCCGGTCTCCGCGGTCGTTTCAAGATCTTGTACTTCCCGGTCAGGAACAGTATCACGGGGTACTGTATAAAAACGCCATACAAACTCACC
>JAAXHV010000131.1 GCA_012270695.1 Gammaproteobacteria bacterium
GAAGTGGTCACCAACGGCGGTGTTTTGGGAAAGATCAATCAGGTTGGAGATAATTTCATCGTGCTGGAAATCGCCAAGGAGACGGAAATCAAGGTACAGAAGCAGGCTGTTTCCGCCGTCCTGCCCAAGGGGACGATGAAAACGCTCTGACCCGGACCTTGCATCCATCAGTTGTCCATGAACCGTTACCCTCTCTGGAAACACCTGCTGATCATCACCATCGTTGCGGTCGGGTGCCTTTACGCGTTACCTAATCTCTACGGTAAGGACCCGGCCTTGCAGGTCTCCGCTTCGCGTGGAGCCGAGGTCAGCGAATTGACCCGTTATTCCGTGGAAGATGCACTGGACAACGCGGGCATAAAATATGGCGCCATAAACCTGGAAGCCAATAATCTCGTGGTCAGGTTTCAGGACGAAGGAACCCAACTCAAGGCCCAAGACGTGGTAAAAGAAGCGCTGGGCCGTTCTTATACCGTGGCCCTCAACCTGGCGCCGGCGACACCGGGTTGGTTACGGCTGTTCGGCGCAGAGCCCATGTTCCTGGGTCTGGACCTGCGCGGCGGCGTGCATTTCCTGATGCAGGTGGATATGGAAGCGGCTGTGGCCAAGGCGCAGGAACGTTACATCTCGGACATCAGGACACAACTGCGGGATAACCGGATCCGTTACAGAACCATCACCCGACGCAGGGACGGCGGTTTATTGATCCGGTTCCGCGACGCCGACCACCGACGTCTGGGTATCGTCGAGATAGAAGATAATTTCCCCGAGCTGGAACTTGACCAGCCCGAGGCTGAGAGCGGCGAATTTCCCCTGGTGGCCCGGTTAAGCGAGACTGTCGAAAAAGAGACCCAGCGGCTGGCCCTGCAACAGAACATCACCACCTTGCGCAAACGCGTTAACGAATTGGGCGTGGCCGAACCGGTTATTCAGCAACAGGGTCTGGAGCGGGTGGTCGTACAACTGCCGGGGGTGCAGGATACCGCAAGAGCAAAAGAGATCCTGGGCGCGACGGCGACCCTGGAGTTCCGCATGACCGACGAGGAACATCCGGTGGAGGACGCCCTGGATGGCCGGGTGCCGACCGGTTCCAAGCTGTACTACGAGCGATCCGGCAATCCGGTCCTGCTGAAGAAACAGGTCATGCTGACCGGTGACTCTATTATTGACGCTGCTTCCGGTTTTGATTCCACCTCGGGCAGTCCCAACGTCTCCATTACCCTGGATGGCAAGGGCGCGAAGCGGTTCAGCGATGCCACCGCCGAGGAGGTAGGCAAGAATATGGCCGTGGTGTTTATTGAAAACAAGACGGAGACCATCGAAAAAGACGGCGAAATGGTAAAGCGCAAGGAAACTATCGAAGAAGTGATCAACGTGGCCACGATCCGCGAACAACTGGGTAAGCGCTTTCAAATCACCGGCCTTGATTCCACTGAGGAATCCCGCAACCTGGCCCTGCTGCTCCGAGCCGGCGCCCTGGCCGCGCCCATTGAGATCATCGAAGAACGCACGGTAGGCCCCAGTCTCGGCCAGGACAATATCGATATGGGTTTTATGTCGGTGAAGATCGGCTTCATCCTGGTGCTGATTTTCATGGCCTTCTGGTACAAGGCTTTCGGCCTGGCTGCCGACGTGGCCCTGGCGCTGAACCTGGTGCTGATCGTTGCCCTGCTGTCGATGTTGCAGGCGACCCTGACCCTGCCGGGCATCGCCGGGATCGTGCTGACCGTGGGTATGGCGGTCGACGCCAACGTGCTCATCTTCCAGCGCATCCGCGAGGAGCTCAGGAACGGCAACTCACCCCAGGCCAGTATCCATGCCGGTTATGAAAAAGCATTCACCACCATCGCCGACGCCAATATTACAACCTTGTTTGCCGCCATTGTCCTGTTCAGTTTCGGCACCGGGCCGATCAAGGGTTTCGCCGTCACCCTGTCCCTGGGGATAGTCTGCTCCATGTTCACCGCCATCATGGTGACCCGGGCTATCGTGAACCTGATATATGGGGGCAGGAAACTGCAGCGTCTGGTTATCTAGTCTACTGATAACATGAATAACCCGAGACAACGATTCAATATTGACTTTATGGGTAAACGCAAGTATGCGGTTATCTTCTCAGCCCTGCTCATCGGCATTTCACTTGTCTCCCTGGGCACGCAGAAACTCAATTTCGGCATTGATTTTACCGGCGGCACCCTGGTGGAAGTCGGCTACCAGGAGACCGTTGAACTGGACCAGGTGAGAAACGTGCTGTCCGCTACTGAGTTCAGTGATGCGGTCATCCAGTATTTCGGTTCCGCGAAGGACATTTTAATCCGCGTCGCCCAGGTCCAGGGCAGGAACAGCGCGGATATCAGTAACGCGATTATTGACGTACTGAAAGAGTCCGGTCAGTCCGTCGAGATCCGCCGCGTGGAGTTTGTTGGACCCCAGGTAGGTGAAGACCTGCAGGAAGACGGCGGTCTGGCGATGATCTATGCGCTGATCATGATTTTTATCTATATCGCTTTCCGTTTCCAGCGCCGGTTTTCCGTCGGCGCTATCGCCGCCCTGGTGCATGACGTCACCATCACCATCGGTTTCTTTTCCGTCCTGAAACTGGATTTTGATTTGACCGTCCTGGCGGCGCTGCTGGCGGTCATCGGCTATTCTCTCAACGACACCATCGTCGTTTTTGATCGAATACGGGAAAATTTCCGCCGCATGCGCAAGGGTACGCCGGTGGAGATCGTCAACGCGTCATTGAACCAGACCCTCAGCCGCACCCTCATGACCTCCCTGACCACCTTGATGGTACTCACCGCCCTGTTTCTCTTCGGAGGCGAGATCATCCGGCCTTTCTCCGCCGCGCTGATTGTCGGCGTCATCATAGGGACGTATTCTTCCATCTACGTTGCCAGCCCGGTCACCCTGGCGTTGGGTATCAGCAAACAGGATCTGATGCCGGTTGAGAAAGAGGGGAGTTTACCTGACGCGCAATCCAGACCAACCCGTTGAACAGCAGAGGAGCAACACCTGAAACCCTCCGCCTGTGATGCGCAGGGATGAAAATCGTCGCTGACAAGGCCATCCCTCATGCCAGACGGTTTTTTTCAACCCTGGGTGACGTAACCCTGCTTGACAGCAGGGACATCACGCCCGCAACAATCGGGGATGCGGATTGCCTGCTTGTCAGGTCCGTGACCCGGGTTGACCGAACCTTGCTCAGGGGTTCGCGGCTGAAATGTGTTGCCACAAACTCGAGCGGAACCGACCACGTGGACCTTGACTACCTGAACGCCCGGGCTATCCCCTTGTTTGATGCAAAAGGCTGCAACGCCAACGCAGTGGCCGAATACGTGCTGAGTTGCCTGTTCGTGCTATCGGAACAACACGGTGTGGAACTGCAAGGCAAATCAGTGGGCATTATCGGTTGTGGCCACGTGGGTGCGCGTCTTCGGCACTTGCTGCATACCGTCGGGGTTGAAACACGGGTTTACGATCCATTTATCAAGGATGAGAACGATTATTTCATTTTCCGCGACCTGGATAGTGTACTGTCCTCGGACGTTATTACCCTGCACGTCCCGTTGACAACGACCGGTGAATATCCCACAGCGCAAATGGTTGGGCGGAATTTCCTGGGGCGGCTGAAGACAGATGTCATATTCATCAACACCGCAAGAGGCGGCGTCGTGAATGAGCAGGACCTGATCGAGTTCGCCAGGCAGAACCGGATGAGCCACCTGCTGCTGGATGTATGGGATAATGAACCTTATATCGATGATGAGTTATTCGGATTGGCGACGCTGGCTACTCCCCATATAGCCGGTTACAGCGCCGCGGCAAGACTGAATGCGACGCGCCTGGTCTATGAACAGGTTTGCGGATGGTTTGATATCAACCCAACGGCAGACGCAGGGATATTATTCCCCGGCGAGAGTGCCGAATTAAACCTGTCCGGGTTTGAGCGTGCAACAGATGCCATCCGCACAGCGGTGCTTGCCAGTTATGACGTACGCAGTGATTGCGCTGCGCTGACAGGGCTGAGAGACATTGAACCGGATAAACGGGGCGCTTTCTTTGCTTCTCTGAGGGTGGAGTATCCGTTCAGGCGGGAGTTCCCGGCGCTACGGGTGGTCTTGTCGGATAATCAAGGCTTGCTTGGCGACAAACTCTCATCGCTGGGATTCAGCATAAAAACTTCCTCTGAGTAGAATAAAACCATGGGATTTTTCAGCCATCTGTGTTTGGCTCTTTGGTTGTTTTTGTCATTATTCAGCCTGTCTCCCGGCGTGGGCGCTGCGTCCGGTCCAGCTGCGATTGGGCCGAATATCCTGTTTATCATGTCCGACGATCACGCCCAGCGGGCAATAAGCGCCTACGGTGACAATCTGGTATCGACCCCCAACATAGATCGTATCGCTGATGAAGGTGCAATATTTCGTAATTCCTTCGTTACCAACTCAATCTGTACACCGTCCCGGGCGGTGTTGTTGACCGGGAAATTCAGCCATTTGAATGGGGTGCGAGGCAATGGAGATGTGTTTGATAGCCAACAGGCAACGTTTCCACAGATTTTGCAACAGCAAGGTTATGAAACGGCTGTAGTGGGGAAATGGCATTTGAGTTCCGAGCCGACCGGGTTTGATTATTGGCAAATACTGGT